>CAZSZY010000014.1:0-20198 GCA_964611285.1 uncultured Methanosarcinales archaeon | reverse complement strand
TTGTTGATGATAATACTATTGATTTTGGTACTTGTCAGTTGGTTTCAACTGGTAATACGTTATTTAACAGTACTTTGGATGATACTGCTGCTAATGGCGCTAACAATAGTTTATGTAGTGGTGGAGAAATTCTCACGTTCCCTTCAAACATTACTATTCGTAATTCAGGAACATTAGATGCTAATTTAACATTCAATGCGAGTATTGCTGCAGGTAATGCTAACGGTACTGATATGTTTGGAACAGCCGGTTCTAGTTGGTATTATGTTTTTAGTGAAGATGCAGGCGATCCTTGTGATGATGGTACGGGAGTTTTAACTAGTGCTTGGACTGAAGTTACAGGTGCAACTACGAATAATTTAGCTGCTTGTACTAACTTTACTATTGCAAGTAAGGCTGGCGCTCCTTCATCTGTTTTAGCTTTTGATTTCGCTGCTGTTGTTGCTCCAGGTTCTACAAATACCGATACATTGGACTTGACTTTTGAAGCAATTGCAGCTTCTTAAATAGGGTTTTAATCAATTCAATTTATTTTTTCTTTCTTTCCTCTCAAAAAGCTTTTATAGTCATAGCTCTCCTTTTTACATGGAATGGGTAGTAGAATTACATCTTTTTTGGTTGTTATACTTATTATAATTGTAGCTCTGCAATCTTCTTTCGCAATTTATAAAGTATATGAGGCAACAACACCTGATAGACTAACTGCTCAAGCATCCTCAGGATCAATTACTTTATGCATTAATAATCCACCCATATTTCTTCCTTTCTTATGTAACACAACATTAACTCAGAATGTTTTGTACACTTGTCAATTGTTTGCAACTGAAGCAGATAATGCGACATTAACATATTTTTCTAATACAACTACTGGTTCTCTGAAATTTAATGTCTCCATTAATGGTCTAATATCTGCAACACCAAATCAATCAACTATTGGTAATCATTCTGTTGTTTTCAGCGTGAGTGATGGATCAAGTTGTAGTAATGCTGTTGATTACTTATATGTTAATTTCACTGTATTAGATGTAAATGATCCTCCTCGCTATCTTCCTAATTATGGTCTAGAGTTACCGATGGGTCCTTATCAATGGGATTTATCTTCTTCATTGCGAGGTATTTATCTTAATACATTCTTTGATGATATTGATGGTGATGTATTAACTTATTCGTATTATAGTTTATCTCCTGGCTTTTCTGTTTCTATTACTCCTGCAACAGAAATTATTTTGGGCGCAATAACATGTGGTACTGGTTTTGTGTTCTTTAGAGCAACTGACACCCACGCAGCATACGCAGATAGTGGTCTTGTTTCATTAGATGTTCCTTGTGAAGAAGAACCTCCAGCTGCAGGTGGTGGTGGTTTTGATGACGAGGATTGTATTTCTGACTGGCGTTGTGACAGTTGGGGTCGTTGTCTTCCAACTGGTATTCAACGAAGAAAATGTATTGATATTAATGCTTGTAATGATGATTACATAAAATGGTACGAGCAAGAATGCGAGTACATCGAGCAGTGTTATAATGGTATTCAAGATTTTTTCTGGGAAGGTAACGAGCTTAATGAAGAAGGCATTGATTGTGGTGGTCCTTGCGAAGTTTGTCAAACATGCATTGATGGTCTCTTAAATAATGGTGAGGAAGCTATTGATTGTGGCGGTCCAAATTGTGCTGCCTGTGTTTTTTGTGATGATAATATTCAAAACTTTGGTGAGAGTGGTGTTGATTGTGGTGGTCCTTGCGATCCTTGTCCATCTTGTTTTGATAAAATTATGAATCAGAATGAGACTGGTGTTGATTGTGGTGGTCCTTGCTCGCCTTGTACTAGAATTGAAACGCCATCACCTATAAAAACAAAATCTCTTTTTGTTGCAATTCTTTCAATAATATTAGGAATTATTGCAGTCCTTCTTATTTTATATCGTCTTTTTAGACGGCAAATTCACGCGGCTATTGCAAAGCTACTATGGTATGTAACGAGAAATAGACAAAAGCAAGTGCTTCTTAAACCAGAACAAAAAGAAGAGCTTTTAAAACAAATGGCGGAGACGGAAGCAAATGATTTACTTTCCAATCCAAAAAAGTACGCTCAGTTCCAAAATGAAATGTCAAGAACCTTGCATTCGCTTTTTGAAATGCTTCTTGAGAATAGAAAACTTCGTATGGGCGTTGCCTATGAGAAAACTCTTGAAGCAATTGGAAAACTTAAAACAACCAAGCAAGTAAAAAACATGCTTCGACGGCATTTTGCTGTACTACTTTATATGGAGCGAAAAGAAATTTTGGCTGTTGAAGAATTAAAAACCTTATTTGAGTTTCTACGTCAAGAAGTATTTTCTTTATCTAAAATCACTCGAGAAGATGTTGCTCGTCCAATTGAAGAAATAACTTTGGTTGAGAAACCTGAAGATATTCGATTTTTACAAATGACATACAATGCAATTCTTGCTTTACAATTTAATGAAATTAGTATTGCTAAAAAGAAATATTTAGCTTCAAATGAATTATATGGTAAATTAGTAACGTCTGAGCAAGAAAAATTATATTCTATTCTTCGTTTACTTTTTGAGCAAATCACATATACTAGTTCTTATTATCAACACACTACTTTTGGTAAGAGTGAAAAGCAGAAGAAAAAAGACGGTCCTATTCGTCTCTAAGTGTATACTCACTATCATTCATGGCTTTACTCGTCACGTAAAGTATCTACAGGTTGTAGTTTTGCTGCTTGAAGTGCGGGCAAACTTCCTGCTGCCGCTCCTACAACAAACGCGAGCCCTAAACTTACTAAAACAAGGCCAACTGATAGATGCGCTATAAGAAATGTTTTCCCCAATGCAGCTGCGCTTATAACTTCTACAAGTTTTGCTAGACCTATGCCAATAATAACACCAAGCACGCCACCAACAAGTCCAAGCAGTCCTGATTCAAAAAAGAATAAGGTGAAGATGTCACTGTTTTTTGCACCTATTGCTTTCATAATTCCTATGTCTTTGTTTCGTTCTAGTACAGAGGTATACATAGTGTTCATAATTCCTATTGCGCCAACAAGCAAACTAATGGATGCAATTCCAATAAGTACCCAACGAACAATTGCAAGAATTGTTTCAAATGAAGCAAGTAAATCTTCAGGAGTTTGTATAGTGAAGTCTTCTTTTCCTTCTTTCACACCACGATGTCTTGCAAGTGTTCGTTCTAATTCTTCACCAACTATACGTGGATCAGCTCCTTCTGTCACTTGCAAAATGATAAAATCAACTCGTTCTTCTATTCCTGTTATTTCTCTGAATGTTTCTAGTGGAATGAGTATCATACTGTCATCTGGAGCACTTCCTATTGGTTCAAAAATTCCTCCTACTGTAAACTTATATTCATCATTGACAATGAATTTACTATTAAGTTGCATGTTTTTCCCATCATACAAGTTTCTTTCTGTATGGTAGAATCCAACGGTAGCTACTTTTTTATCGCCTGGTTGGAGTTGACGTCCTTCTTGCACATCAGTTCCCATCATATCAAGCATGAGCGCTAATTGTCTTGGATCTGTTGGCATACCTATAATACTATAATATCTTGTAGAATCTTGATAGTTTATTTTGGCACTTGTCATGGTATAACTTGTGGCAGCTTCTATGCCTCGTTGATTTTCTAAGAAGTAAATGTCATCTTCGGTTAATGGCTCAACACCAGTATTTTCTCCCATGATACCAAATGTTGACTTTGGTTGAATGAATAGTTTGTTCCCCCCCATTCTATCAAATTGGCTGTAAATTTCATTTTCCATTCCTTGTCCTAAACTAATAAGTGAGACAACTGCAGCAATACCAATAAATATTCCTATCATCGTCAGCCAGCTACGTACGCGTCGTCGTTTAAGTGACTGAAATGCTATTTTGAAAAATTCTACAAATTGTCTCATTTTCTTAGTGCATCTACGGGATGAAGCCGAGATGCTTGTCGTGCTGGTAGCGTTCCTGATAGTGCGCCGATAAGGAATGCAAAGGTGAGTGACCCAATAATGAGCCAGATTGGTATGGTCGCTTGTATGAGTGATTCTCCTAAGGCAATGAATGCAATAAGTTGCATGAGTTTTGCAATACCAATTCCTAATAATAAACCAATGATCCCGCCTGTCAAACCAAGTAGTCCTGATTCTACAAGGAAGATGTAAAGAATGTCCTTATTTCGAGCACCTATTGCTTTCATAATACCAATTTCTCGTCGTCTCTCAAGTACTGCCGTATACATGGTGTTTAGAATTCCTATTGCGCCAACAAGTAAGCTAATTGCTGCAATGCCCACGAGCAGAACTTGTACTGTTGTAAGAATACTGTTAAATGCATCAAGTGTTTCTTGGGGAGAGCTAATATCGAAGTCTTCTTCTCCGATTTTTTGTCCTCTATCCCGTCGCATTGCTCTTTCTGCTGCTGCTTTTACTTCATTAATATTTGCTTCAGGTTCTATTGATGCAATAAGAATGTTATAATCTTCACTAAGTGAAAAGAGATCTTTCATTTCATCTTCAGACATAATAATCGCAGAATCAACCATTGGATTGCCCTGTTTTTCTAAGATTCCTGCAACTTGATATTTTTCTCCGTTGACAAGAATTTTATCTCCAACAGAAGGTTTGAATGTATCAATCTTTACTGATGCACCAATGGTAATTTGTTTTCTATTTTCATTTGT
This sequence comes from uncultured Methanosarcinales archaeon, assembly GCA_964611285.1. Lineage (GTDB taxonomy): Archaea > Nanobdellota > Nanobdellia > Woesearchaeales > SKGA01 > SKGA01. The sequence goes on along the minus strand of CAZSZY010000014.1, from coordinate 15,512 downwards.
AATTAGTTTTCCTTTTGCGATATCAACATTAAGGAGTTCTATTATTTTTGCTCGTTCTTTGTTGTTGGGCATGGATGCAACAAACGAGCCACTTATTTTATCACCATATTCAATTCTCGTGCCTTGAATATATCTGGGAAAAACTATTTCTACGCCGTTAATTTTACTGAAAAGTTGTATGTCTTTATCTCCTAGTTCACCAACAGCATTTGTTCCTGGAGGTCCATAACTACTTCCTGCACCTGTAACGGTTAAGGTGTTAAGTCCTATTCCAGCAAACTGTTCTTGTATTGCTGTTTGTAGTCCTTGTCCTAATCCAATAAGTGCAACGATTGCAGCAACACCTACAAAAATGCCGAGAAGAGTGAGCCAACTCCTCAAACGTCGATGTAGCAGATTGCCAAGAGCAATTTTAAAATAGTCACGAAGTTTCATATCTTAACTCCTTAACTATTTTTTCTTCTTATGTCGTTGTTTTCTTCTTCGGCTAAGAATAATAATTCCTAGAACCACTACAACAATAATCACTATAACTATTGGTGATGTTTTTTGTTTGTCTCCTGCGGAACAATTGCAATCAACTAAAACAGATATTGTGGTTTCATATTCGACATTATTATCGTCTTTGTAGCTATACTTAACTTGAAGCTCGACAGATTCTTTGCTCGGATTTACCTTGAATGTTTCTGTTCTATAATCATCAGAATCTAAGTCTCCTACGTATGCTTGTCCAGAACCAATTATTTTGTAATTTTTGTTAGGAAGTAATTCCACATCTAAAAACTTAAGGTCGCTAACGCCTTTGTTAACAAATTTTAGGGAAACTTCTCCGTCTTCTCCTTGTTTAAGTTTTTCATTATCTTCAACATAAATTTTAAGTTCAGGAACTGCTTTAATAATTACACCAATATAATCTTGTTTTTCTGTTTGTGTTCCTTCTTGGTCATAAAAACTCATGCTTAATGGAAGTTTATAGTATCCCGGCTCAGCTGTTGGATATGCTTTTAGTGCATAGGTAAGTATAGTTTGTTTATCTGGAGCAAGTCTACTAATTCTTTTTTCAGTAATAGAGTTTGTTGGAATAAATGGTAAATCTACAATGGTGCTACCTACAACAGTTACCATTCCTAATTGTAATGAAATATCTCGTAGCAGCACATCAGCTGTATTTTTCACAGTTATTTGAATAGTTCCTTCTTCTCCTGGAGCTATTTCTTCAGGGAGTATAGCAATATTTGTGATTGCTAAAGATGCGTCTGTTGGTTGTATTCGTATGGCGTGGCTATCTTCTTGCCATAAATTAATATTTACATCGGGCGTGTATCGAACAAGAAGATCATTATTTCCAACAACTGCTTGACTATCCACTCGTACTTTGAAATCAACAACATAGCTTTGTTGTGATTTTATAGTGCCAATATTTTTTCGAGCAACTTCAGTTCCGCTAAAAGGAAATTGATTACCAAGTTCTATGGCTGCATTTGTTGCATCAGCATTACCAGTATTTTCTAGTTCTATAAATACGGTAACGTATTGACCTGGTTGTGCAGGTAATGGTTCGTACCTAATCAGATTCGTTGTTAATGTCGCATCTGCGCTTGCAAGTGGCACGATGGCCAAAAGCATCATTACTAATACTAATATTTTTTTCATAAGGGCTCACCTTGGGTGTTTTTTATCAATTATCTTTCCATCACGCAGAACTTCCACTCTACTAGCGGATTTTGCTGTATCGGGATCATGTGTGACTAGTACAATTGTGGTTCCTTGTTCTTTATGGAGTTTTTTTAAGAAATCCATAACGGTTCCACTTGTTTTGCTATCTAAATTTCCTGTTGGCTCGTCGGCTAGGATTACTTCAGGATTTACTGCAAGTGCTCTTGCAATTGCAACTCGTTGTTGTTGTCCACCGGAGAGTTCATTTGGTCGATGATCTTTTCTATCTCCTAAATCAACCATGTCAAGTAACTCTTCAGCTCTTTTTTCTCGTTCATATGCATCCATGCCTTGAAAAATAAGTGGTAAAGTAATGTTCTCTTTTGCTGTTAATGTATTAATAAGATTGAATTTTTGAAAAATGAAACCAATTTTCTTTCCTCTGATTTGTGCAAGGCGAGATTCTGAGAGTTTTGCAATGTCTTTTCCTTCGAGATAAATTACTCCTTTACTTGGACGGTCCAGTACACCTATCATGTTCATTGCTGTTGACTTTCCGCTTCCCGAAGGACCCATAACTGCAACGAATTCTCCTTTGTTAACTTTTAAGTTAAGTCCTTGGAGTGCGTGAACTTCATTATCTCCCATAATGTACGTTTTCCACACGTCTTTAAGTTCGATTATTGTTTTTTGCGTCATAATGATTTCCTATTTTTGTTGCATTGTGTAATAACATGATCAAATATGCGTTCCATTTGTTCTACTTGTTCTAAATGTTGTTGTATGATGTGTAGTTCTTTTTTGAGTTGCTCTTTTTTAGTTTCTTGTTTGTTTTCTTTAATGAGTTGTTTTTGTTCTTTTACGAGCTCTGGAAGAATTTGTTTTAAGGGTCTAATGGCCGTTTCATGATTTTTATTCATATTTTTGATAAGTACAGTCATAAAATCTCGTTCAGTTTTAACATATACTTTTTTTGAGCCTGGTTTTTTGACTTTCTTAATGATGCCGTGTTGCTCAAGAAACTTAACAGCGTTACTTATTGTTGCCAAGGAGTATCCTGTAATCTTTGCTAGGTCTTCTATACTTATTTCTTCAGTTGCACCAAATATCTCAGAAACTATCTTTGAGGTTGCTGTGTTAATGCCTTTAGCATGTTCTGTAGAAGCAATTATCCGTTTATATTCTGCAATTGGTGTTGGCATGTTTATTCCTCGCCGTTAAGGGCGTAACTTTTACTACTTTTAGTATATATTAAAAATAGAAGAAGTTTAGGTTTATAAATGTTATGAATGGCATCTAGTTTATATTTGATTGATTTTAAAACCTTGTTCTATAAACTCTCGCTCATACACATATAGCTTCTGTTCCTTAACGGCCGGACATCGAGGAGAAAATCTTGCTTCTTTTTTTTCTTCATCGATAAAGATAGGAAATTTCTCGCAGGTCGTGGGTCGTCCTGGATGTTTGTGAATACGACACTTGTTTTCATTAAGTTGCGGGCAGGAGCCGAGATGATTTCCTAAATTCAAAGAAAACATTCCGTCTTCTTGTTTCTTGATAAATTCTTTTTCTTCAAGTTCAGTTCGCTTATCGCCTGTTAAGAGATTGAGTTCATCTTCAGTAAGAATAAGATATCCTTTTCGACAGCAATATGCGTGACACTCATTTATACAATATTCGCTAATAGAATTTCTCGCTTCTGTTGCCAATTGTTGAATGTTCATAATAAGAAAATTAAAATTGTTCTTTGTTTTCTTCTGGTTGTTCTTCTAAAAGATTAACGAGTTGTGATGGTCGGGCATTTAAATCTCCATCATCAATGATAAAATCAACTTCTTTTTTAATATCTTTGTCGATATCTTTAATTGATGTCATAAATGGCTTTGCGTGAAAATTAACGCTTGTAGTAATTACTGGAAAACCAAATTCGGTAATTATCTCTTGAAACCAACTATTTATCATACGAATACCAATTGTTTTCCCATCAAAAGAAACATTTTTTGCAACAAATGGTTTTTTTACAGGCAGAATTAAAGTATATGGTCCGGGTAGTTTTGCAACCCACTCTCTTGCTTTTGCCGAGAGAACACAATTTTTTATAATTATTTTTTTACTAGGAACAATAACTGAAAAAGGAACTTTCTCTCGTTGCTTTATTTCGCGAACTCGAGCAACAAGTTCTTCATTTGTAGCATCGCAACCAATACCATAAATAGTATCTGTTGGATAAACAAAAATAGACTTCTTGATTTTCTCAAGAATTTCCGGATTTTCTTCAATGTATTCTTTAGTGATTAATCGCGACATAAAAGAGTAAGAAGAGAAGCAAGGTTATAAACCTTACGTGATATTATGTGCTAAACGTAATATTTTGCGTTGTTTAAAAGCGTTATAAATCCTCCGAAGATACTTTTGTTTCTTCGTGTCGCGAAGCGAGTTCATAATTAATTAATTCGTAGAATTAAAAAGAAAGCCTCCGGCGAGAGTTGAACTCGCGACCTCTGCATTACCAATGCAACGCTCTACCACTGAGCCACGGAGGCATTATTTTATTGTGAACCCTGATTTTATTTAAAAAGCTTATCCTTTAAGAGCAGTTTCTGCTTCTTTTCGCATTAAATTAACAAATTCTTCAAAAACTTCTTCAGGAATAACTGCGCCACACGCATGTTCGTGACCGCCACCGGTTCCTCCTGTGTGAACAAGAACTCTGGAGAGTATCTCTTCAACCATGAGCTTACTGCTTCGAAGACTGCATTTATAGCTTCCGTTGCTTTTTCGTCCAATAATAATGAGTTTTTCAGGATATTTTGATAATAATTCGTTTGATAGGTCTGGTGTGAAACTATTTCTTTCTTCAGAATAAGTAAATAAAATTAAAGTATCTTTGTCATCAATTTTTACTTCTTTTTTAATTTCTTCATATTGCTCGTTTAATTGTTCGTATCGTTTCATAACAAGACGTGCTTGTGCGTGTTTTTTCTCAAGGAGTTCTTGTGGTTCTTTTATTCGTGTCAAAATTTTCATTGCAGTAAGCACATCATTTACTCTTCCTTTAAGATTAAATGAGAATATTCGAGCAAGTGTTCCTGCAGGACTATTATGTAATGCGGTTGGCGCGTCAGAAATATCTTTTGCTAATAACTCTGGAAAAACTTCTAATGCATCATTCCAAATATCCATAGGTGGTAATTGCCAATCAGATACTATGCCAACAACTGCAATCCACGAATCTTGTTCTGCTATTCTATATGCTAAAAGACTTGTTGGTAAATTATTAGATGGTGATTCTTTTCGAGGGTTAAGATATGTAACGCCAGTAACTTTTTGTGGTTCGTGATGATCTATCCAAATAATATCAACGTTAATTGCATTGATAAATTCTTGGTCAACTTCAGGTTTATCTAATATAACTACTACGTCGGGTTGGTATTCATTAACTCGTCTTGCAAACCGTTCATCAAGTTGCGCTCCTTTTAGTGGCATGCCTTTTCCTGCTCGCACCATACGATATAAAAGTAAAAATGCCGCCAGTCCATCAGGGTCGTCATCAAAAAGAAAAAGTGGTCGTTCACTTCCAACGAGACGTTCTCGTATTTGTTTAATTTGAGCATCAAATGTCATTTTATTTACTTGCCTTTACAATGCTCGCAATCCTTACATTTTTTTATCGTTCGGTGTTTTACTTCTGTAAGAATCATATCAACACTTACTGTGCTATGAACATTTTCGTAACCGAGAAGGTTTTTTATTGCTGCGCTCGCAACAAGTGCTGCTAAGAATGTTGCTGTTGGAGGGTATACTCCTGCTTCTTTATGGCTTGGTAAAGCCATCTTTTTTCCCAAACAAGCAATGCAGGGTCCTTTTTTGTTTTGTAATCGTTCTACAATAACTAAATGTCCATGATCTCCCGCGTAATTTCCTACAACGAGTGGAATTTTTTTGTCTAGTGCGAATTTATTGATGAGTAAACTAGTTTTCATATCGTTAGTTGCATCAATGATGAGATCAGAATCCAATAAAAAGAGGTTTTCTTTAACGAGTTCTTCATGAAAGGTCTTAATTTTTACTTGTTTATTAATTTCTTCTAGTCGTTTTTTAGCTTGTTTTGCCTTAAACTTATTTTCATCTTCTGCCACATACAAGCTTTGTCGAGGGACATCTTCTGATTTAACACGATCTTTATCTACAATACGTAGGTTTATGTCACTTCGAACAAGAATTTGAGCTACAGCTGAGCCAAGGCCGCCTAAACCGATAAGCGCAACTGTTTTGCTTTGTAGCTTTTTTTGACCGTCTTTTCCTATGAGTTCGTATTTTTCTGAGAGACTAAAATCCATTCTATCACCAAGAACTATATGAAAAAAGGAAATAACCAATCATATATAAAGTTTCTTTATAAATAAGACCCCCCTCGCTAACAGAACCTTTATAAATCAATTCTCCGATATTCTATCTTGAAAAAGGGTGTGACCTAGTGCTAAAAGGAAAGATAATGTTAAAAGCTTTCTTATTGCTTCTAGCTTTGCTTCTTTTTTCAAGTTTCAGTCTTGCAGTAAGCTTTTCTACAGGACCTGCAATAACTCCAGATAATGCTACTACGCAGACATCCTTAGCATGTCAATTTACGCCAACAGGTACGGGCACGCTAAATGCTAATATTACTTGGTGGTATAATAATGGTTCTTGGAACCCTCACACATTAGATGATGAAACAATTAACGTAACAACTGGTGTGCAAGCAACTTCAAGCAGTCTTTCTTCAATAAATACTGCAAAAAATGAACAATGGCTTTGTCAGGTAACGCTTTATAACGAATCTTCTTCAAATCATACAAATTCCTCATCATTAACTATTGATAATTCTCCTCCTGTTGTAACTTTTCCTATAGCTAATCAAACGGTTTATGAGGATGCTGTTTTCAGTTTACTTGCTTTGGCATCTGATCCAGATGGCGATTCCATTACTGGTTGGCTTTCTTTCGATTTAAATAAGACTTTGTATGGTGGTATTGAGCTATTTGATATCGCAAGTAATGGGCAGATTTCTTTTATGAGAGCGGATGAAATCCTTGTTGGAAATCACACCATGTTTATCGGCGCTATGGACAATCCTTTTGATGTTCGCGGCATAACTATTAATTTTGAATTTATAGCTGTAAATGATCCGCCTAATCTTAATAATCTTGATCCAATGGTTTATTGTGAGGAAGCTTCTTGGTGTAACTTTTCATTGGCTGGTGTTGATGAAGAGAATGGTTCTTTAATATATGCTTCTAATATTTCTTTTATTAATTTGAATAGTTCAGGTTATGCATCATTTATTCCTTTTTGGAGTGATGTTGGCATGCATTCTATTGGAGTGAATGCAACAGATAGTAATTCTTTTTCAAACACAACGTTTAACTTATCAATCACAACTATTAATCACTTGCCTAATTTTACTTCTAATAGTTCTGCAACTTCAAGCGGGCTACAAAATCAAACAGCTCCTTTTTTATTTTATGTTAACGCAAGCGATATTGATGTTGCTGATGAAATAAATTTTTCTGTAGAAACAACGTGCGGAAAAAACCCTTGGAACATCACTCTTCTTGCCAACGGGAGTGGCGGACAAAATGCAAGTGCGATGATTAATGCTAGTTTTGCAAGCACTCCTGGTTTTATTCCTAATGATTTTGTGGAGTGTCGCGATATTACTATTGTTGCAACAGATGAAAAAGAAAATTCATATAGAAACTTTACTTTGGATATTGTGAACACCAATGATCCGCCGGAGATTCATGAGTTTAGCGACTATTCAGAAAATAAGAATCGAACTAATATGTCCAATGTTACGTCGGCGAAAGGTTTGGATTTTGCATTTCGTGTTAATGCGTCTGATGTTGATAATTTAACCTACGCAGGAGATTCTTGGAATTTTTCCTTATTTGGTCACAACTCTTCTAAGTTTCAAATAGATTTGAATTATGGTTTAGTTACGTCTTTAGTAAAAATGGATGATACTTATATTGGAAATTATTCTTTTTTAGTTATTGTCACTGATTTGGGCGGGTTATCAGTTAATGCAACAATGAATATTTCAGTTACTAATAACTCTGCGCCTGTATTAAGGCCTTTTGATAATTCTTCTTGTACAGAAGACATTCTTTGTCTAAAAGATATTATTGCTGATGATGGAGAATCAAATATTTGTAATACTCCAGAATTTTCTCTTCGTTACACACCACCTTCTTTGGATAATGGCTCCATAGTGTATAACTCTAGCGACACAATAAATTATACAAATGCACAAGTAAAAGCTCTTTTCGTTGATTATATTAATTCTAATACGACTAGTGTCGCTTATAAATTTAATATAACTCCAAATGACTCTTCTGTCGGTCTTTACGAACTTAATGTTTCTTTCTTTGATTTGTTTTTCGCTGAATCTAATGATTATCTTGTGTTTAATATTACTAATGTTAATGATATTCCTGAGTTAGATGATGATGAACATCCTGATGTTGCCGATCCAATTTATTTATTCCCTGCAGTTCGAGATAGACTTTTTGAGAAATATATTTATGGTATTGATGGAGACTTAGTTTATGATTTAGATGTTCTTTCTTTTAGTTATAATTTTTCTCTACCAAACAATATCACAAGTAATTTTAATTTAACTAAAGTATCTGCAACATCTGCTTTGCTTTCTTTTTATCCAAATGTAACTCATTTAGGTACGCACAATGTAACTTTTTTTATTAATGATGATAAAGGAGGATCAAGTAATCAAACATTATCGTTTCGAGTGTATGAGCCGAGCATCCCCCCAAATATTACAGAAATAAAACCTTTTAGTTCAGCAGTTAATATTACAACTAATTCTCTTGATTTTGTCACTACATATCCCTCTCCTGGAACCATTTATGAAGATGAAGGAGATTCTGTTGATTTTCAAGTAGTTGTTACTGAAACTGATTATTTTCATGTAAATATTACTTTGGATTGGTATGTGGATGGCGTGTTAAAGAAAAACGATTCTTATCTTAATGGTCAAACTTTTGTTAAAAGTTTTAATTATTTTGATGCAGGAACTGTTAATGTTACAGTTATTGCAAGAGATCCATTATTAAGTGAAGATAAATATGAATGGAATGTTATTGTCTATGATACCAATCAACAGCCAATATTTATTAACGACTTGGCTAATATGACTGCAGCTGATAACAATTCTATTGGAGGACCACAAACTTTTATTGATTTTTTTAGACTTGCCACACCTTCAGCAATTGTATTTATTGATCCTGATGATGATATTAATAGTAATCTCGCTTTAGATGAAACTGAGACAAATACATTAACCTTTGAAGTAAATTCTTCAGGTGGTTGCGAACCTTATGCCACATTTACGTTTACAGGAAGAAATTTGTTTCTCGTTCCTATTGCTGTCGGTACTTGTTATACTAATTTTATTGCAACAGATCCTGATGGCTTGAATGTAAGTTCAAATATTGTTCAAATAGATATTTTAAGTTTGGATTCTGGAGAAGATGCCAATACAGATATAGTAATTGTAAAGGTACGAGAACGAGTCATTGTTCCTTATGAAGAAGAGGTTGATGTTCCCGAAGAATTTCAATTAATTATTCCAGGGATTACTACTATTTATAAGAATGGCACTGTAGTTATTCCTTTAAAATTAAAAAACTCTTGGGATGATGCGCTTAGAACCATTACTCTTTTTGCAAATACTTCAATTGATGGTTTAGATCCTTTTTTTTCTAGAGAATCCATTGCTTCTATGGCAATTAATGAAGAAATAAAAGTAAATTTAACACTTACTCATTATCGTCTGGACGCACCTTTTGAGATAAATATTAGTGCGTATATTGATTCTCTTGATCATACGGATGTTACCACCTTATATGTAAATGCCTTGGAGAAAGGTGCTGAAGATTCGGAGTCAGTAATATCAAGAATTGGTTTTGCTAGAGATTTGCTTAGTGATAATCCTGAATGTCAAGAACTAAATGAATTGCTCGATGAGGCGCAGCGAAATGCTGATGTGGGAGATCCAAATGCATTAGAAATTGTTAATGCTGTTATTCGTGGTTGTAAGTATTTAATAAATACCGAAAATAAACCCGATCCTACAAATCCTGAATCTTTTTTGGGCAAATTAGGACTTTATACGAATGCGCTTATTGATATCAAAGCTTTAATTACTGTGCTTCTTGCATTAACTATTGGTGCACTTGCTATTGGTATATTTACTAAGTTTCATCTAAAAAAGATATAGTTTGTTTTACTTTTTTTTACTTGATGTTTTTCTAGAAACTTTTTATTTCTGCACGCCAGTAACTTTGTTTACGCCAGAGCGAGGCGTGGTGTTGCTTCGTGTTTTAGAATTAGTTTTTGTTGTTGCTTTTTTGGTGGTTGTTTTCTTTTTAGGAGGGGTTTGTTTTTGTTTACTTGATGTTTTCTTAGAAACGACTTGCTTTTTTTTACTTGTTGTTTTTTTCTTTGGAGTATTTTTTTTGGGTGTTGTTTCTTTCTTTTTTGTTGTTTTCTTTACGGATATTTTTTTTGTTGTTGTTGGTTTTTTTCGTGGTTTCTTTTTTTCTTTTGCTTTAGGTTTTAGTTTTTTTTCTTGAGTTGGTTTGTTTGGTTTTTCTTTTTTTGTTTCTTCAACTTTACCTAATATTTCTTCATCACTTTTTGCAAATCGTGATGTTTTTTTTGCCTCTGGGAACATGTTTTCGTGATCGTTTGTCCAAGAGCTGTCCTCTTTTTCATTTCTTGAGTCTTTTGTGTTTTCTGTTTCAGCAAATAGTGGCTCGGAAGGTTCTTCTGGAACGGGTTCTATGATTTTTTCTTCAACTGGTTCTTTGATTTCAGTTTCCACTTCTTTTTCAGGTTTTTCTTTTGGCTCTTCTTGTTTCTCTGTTTCTTTTTCTTCTGTTTTTGTTTCGATTATTTCTTGTTCTTTGTCCTTATCATCTTCTTGGATGTTTTCTTCAAGAGCCATTTCACTTTCTACAGTATTTTCATCAAGAATTTGTTTATGTTCTTCTTCAGGAGAGGTTATTTTTTCTGGTTGCGTTGTTGTTTTCTTTGCTAAACTTTTTATTTTCTCAGCAGCTTCGAGTAGTTCAGGATAAATGTGTTTTTTCTCTGCATTGCCTAATACTTCATACATTTTTTTAACTTCTAAGTAAATGGCTTTTGCTTTATCTGGTTCTTTTTGTTTTAATGCTTCATTGATGAGTTTTCGTAGAGATTCAATGAGCTCCTCATCGACTATTTCTTCTTCAGCAACTATTTCTTCTTCTAATTTTTCAAGAGAGGATGTCTCGTAATCTTCGTCCCCTTTATGTTTTGGACTTACTGCTAGTAAGAGTTTTTCCATAAATGAACGTTTTCGCTGATGGTGTTGTATGAGATGATCTACTATATCTTTCATTTCTTCAAGCATGACTTTAAGTTCTTCTTGGCTGAACTGTTTTTTACTATATTCCATTTGGCCTATAAGAAGAATAAAGTTCTCTAATTTTGCAAAGCTATCCTTATCAAGATAGGTTTTTCTGAGTTCCTCAATGAGTTCATCATGGGTAAATTCGTAATTAAGTTCTAAGAGATCTTTGAAGAATTCTTTGGCGATGAGATAGACTTCTTTCTCAGAAAGACTATTTTTCTTAGAAGCGAAGTTGATTTTCTGATGTGTTGCTAGATGTAATTGATGTAAGTCAACTTTCTTAGCTACAGCTACCTCAACCTCTTTTGCCATATTAGTGAACAGGACTAAGGGAGTTTATAAAGGTTATGTCCACAAAGAAGTGTTATCCTTCTCCAGTTGTGTCGTAACTTATTTATATACTCGGCGTTTAATTTGACTTATGCCAAAAGAGGAGAGTTATGTAGATAACGAAACAAAAGAGCGTGTTAAGTACTTCTATGATAAATTACTTGATGTTAAGAAAGAAATTGGAAAAGTTGTTATTGGTCAACTTGAGATTGTTGGTCTTCTTGTTGAAGCACTTGTTGCAAATGGCCACGTTCTTTTAGAGGGTGTTCCAGGTATTGGAAAAACACTTCTTGTACGTTCCATTTCTAGTGTTATTGGTTGTACGTATTCTCGTATTCAGTTCACGCCAGACTTATTGCCTACCGATATTGTAGGTGTAACAACCTATGAAGAAGGTAAGGGGTTTTTCACTGTAAAAGGTCCTGTTTTTGCTAACTTTGTTTTAGGTGATGAGATTAACCGTTCCCCTCCTAAAGTTCAGTCAGCTCTCTTAGAAGCTATGCAGGAGCGTCAAGTAACTATTGGTAAAGAAACGTTTGCACTTCCTATGCCGTTTTTTGTTATGGCAACACAAAACCCAGTTGAGAACTTAGGTACCTATCGTTTACCTGAAGCACAGCTTGACCGATTTTTATTCAAATTACTTATGGGATATCCTGATATTGATTCTGAGGAAAAAGTTCTTGATATTAACATGACGCTTCAGAAATTTGATTCATTTAATCTTCAACCAATACTTTCAGAAAATGATATTTTAGAATTACAGCAGTTGGTAAAGAGCATTTACATTAATGATAAAATAAAAAAGTACATTGTTCGACTTATTGATGCAACGCGTAATCCTAAAAAATACAAGCTTGAAGAATGCGCTAAATACATTGATTATGGTGCCTCTCCTCGGGGAAGTATTAGTTTATTTATTGGTGCTAAAGCACATGCCCTGGTCCGAGGAAGAACATATGTAACTCCTAAGGATATTAAAGAAATTGCACCTAGTATCCTTCGTCACAGAATTCTATTAAATTTTGAAGGTCAAGCTGAGAATATACAAACTGATGATCTTATAAAAGAACTATTACAGAAAGTTCCTATTCTGTAAAAGGTAATACTCATGCCAATAAAAGAACTTAATGTCGACCTCTCTGACCGCCACACACGAGTTAATGTTATGGGTCGTCGAGAAATTTTGTCTCAAGCAGTTGAAGGTAATTGGGCGACTGTTTTCAAAGGTCGTGGTTTAGAATTTACTGGCTATCGTCCTTATACGTATAGTGATGATGCATCGCTTATTGATTGGAAAGCAAGTCTTCGGTCAAAAGAAATTTTAGTTCGAGAATTTGAGGAGTTTAAAAATTTTAAAGTGGCTTTCTTTTTGGATGTGTCTAATAGTATGCTTTTTACTTCAACACAAGATCCAAAGCTAAAAGCAGAGTATGCTGCAGAACTTACTTTTACGCTTTCAGAAGCTGCTTCACAAACCGGCGATGCTGTTGGTCTTTTCATGTTTAGTCAAGATGTGGTGGCTGCTATTCCTCCTGGTTTTGGAAAAGGTATGAAAAAGCGTTTTGAGAGAGTTCTTGGCGATAAAAAAAATTATGGTGGAGAAAGAAATCTAAAGCGAGCTCTTCTTGAGATGAATTCCATGTTAAGTGATCGCGCAATTATTGTTATTATTTCTGATTTTATAGGATTTCCTGATGATTGGGAGCGTTATATTTCATTATTATCAACTCGTCATCAATTATATGCTATTATAATAAAGGATCCTCGTGATAGGGAACTTCCTCGTTTTGGAGGTCAGTATAGCGTGATGAATCCCAATGGAAAAGACACCATGTATATTGATGCGTTTAACTTTGCAAACAAGTATAAAGCAAATAATCTTGAACAAGAAAAGTATATTTTAAATGTATTTAAGAAATTTAAGAGTAGTTGTTTAGTGTTAGAAAATGGCACTCCTTTTTCAGATGCATTACGTAAGTTTTTTAATACGCACGCACAGGCATGATTGATATGGCAATAGGATTTCACTTCGGACGACCTTTTTTTCTTTGGCTAGCTGTGCTTATTCCTGTATATGTTATTTCTCATTTTTATTTCCTTAAACGAACGCAAACAAAGGCGATGCGTTTTGCAAACTTTGAGGCCTTGAAGAGAATTTCTGGAGAGCGTTTAGTAACTAAAAACCTCATCATTCTTTTTATTCGTTTAGCGGTGCTTATTGCAATGATTTTTGTGATGACTCAAGCAACGCTTCATTATGATGGTATTAGAAATGATTATGATTATGTTCTTGCAATTGATACATCTTCATCGATGACGTCAACTGATATTCCTCCAACTCGTTTAAGTGCAGCGCGTAGTGCCGCTTTAAGTTTTATAGATACGGTAAATAGTGATTCAAAATTAGGTTTGGTTTCGTTTGCAGGAGTTACTTATGTTCGTAATTCCCTTACTGATGAGCGAACTGGTTTAATTTTTAATACGGCATCGTTGAATGTTTCTCGAATTGCCGGAACTGATTTATCAGGTGCTATTATTACTGCTGCAAATATGTTTCCTGATGATAATACTCGTGGCAAAGCTATTCTTCTTATCACTGATGGTGTTGATACTGTTGGTGGTTATTTGGATAATAATATAGAAGAAGCAACTCGTTATGCCAAAAGTCAAGAAATTGTTATTTTTACTGTTGGTTTAGGAAGTAAGGGGGCGCCTATTGGTTATTTACCTCTTGATTATAATCTTACATCAAGTATTGATAAGAATGCATTAATTTATATGGCTAATGAAACTGGCGGAGAGTATGTATTCCCAAAAACATCAGAGGAGCTAATTACTTATTTTCAAGAATTTAACACGCGCTCACATGATGGTATTGTAACTATTCCTTTGTATCGTCACGCGCTTCTTTTTGCATTTATTTTATTAATAATTGAATGGATTGGTTTTAACTTATTTTTTAGGAGGGTAGCATAATGTGGTGTAGTCAATTAACATTTTTAAATGAAGGTTTTGTTTTGTTCTTAGTAATTGTTGTAGCTTTTATTGTCTCGCAATCATCAAAAGCTTTGTTAAACAAACCAAAGAATTTTTTCGATCTTTTTTGGCATACTGGAGGAGGACCAAGTTCCCATGTGGCGCCACTTGTTGCTTTGTTAACGATGGTGTTTTTCTGGGAGGGTCTAACTCCTTTTTTTGTTTTAGTGTTTGCGTTAACCGCAATAGTTTTACGTGATGCTGTTGGTGTTCGCTTTGCAGAAGGCGTTAATGCACAAATTTTAAAAAACCACGTCACTAAAAAGTTTAAAGAGAAAGTAATTGTTGCGAGAGGCCACACGCCACAAGATGTTGCTTGGGGTGTTGCAATTGGTTTTGCTGTCGCGACTATATTTTTGATAATATTGGGTGTGTAAATGAAAGAATTAATTGAAAGTATTCCAAAGTATGAAAAAGGTCCTGTTGACTTTGTAGTGGATACTTGTTTTTTGTATTATTTATTTGAGAAGCAACACGAGAAAGCTTTCATGGAAACCTGTAGCGAGCATATTGTTGTGCTCACGAGTTTTACGGCTGAAGAGTTTCTCTTTCACAGTCATGATGTAGGCCATGAAGTTCGCGAACGTTTTCGTCATGCATTAAAAAATGGTCTTCGATTGTTTTATTATGAACTGCCTGTAAAACCAGGTGACCGAGAAGGCGAAAAGAAGTTCGTTTCCGAGTTTGATGAAAACCTGCTCAAGCTCATTCCAGACCCGTCAGACGCAGTTTTACTGGTTGCGGCTCTAACACTTAAAGCAGACGTTCTCACGCGTGATAAGCACCATTTATTCACGACAAAGCTAGAGAATTATGTGTATAATAAGGGTCTTCAAGTTCTGAATAATTTGCCCTGATAAGAGGCAACCTTTTTAAAGGAAAAGCAGTTTTCTGATGTTTATACTGCCTCCGTGGCTTAGTGGCTATAGCACCTGACTTGTATATGGAAGTAATCTTCCAAAGCTCTCAACGCCGAGAGCGTCTCAAGCAATCAGGAGGTCGCGAGTTCAACTCTCGCCGGGGGCTCCAT
>CAZSZY010000013.1:1530-21862 GCA_964611285.1 uncultured Methanosarcinales archaeon | reverse complement strand
ATGGTTTCTTTTTTCTTTCGGCCCATTTTAATTCCTTTTTCTCGCATTGTTAAAACTGCTTTCATTCGAGGAAGTTGCGCCAAGGTATATTCTGGAAAGACGCCATTAATCTCTTCGTAAGATACATTACTTTTAATCATTTCATTAACTGCTTCTTTTGATGAGCTAAACTCATCTAATAGTATTTCTCTTGGTGTTAGTTCATCTAGCGTTGGTTCTTCAATAAACTCAACATCTTCACAATGTATTCTCTCTTGAAATGGAGTTAGTAGTTGATTTGCAAATCCTTTGTAAAACTCATTTATTCTAGGAGATACTTTTTTCCAGAATTTGTCTGAGGAATATTTTTTTGTTGGCAAATCAAGTTTTCCTTTTTTTATTGTTAGAGGGACTAAGTCTGCTGTGTCAAAATCTTTCATATGATTAATATCAACAAACATAGGGGTGTTTCCTTCACCAATGTATTTTAATCTAAATGTGTCTAATGGAATATATTGTGTCTTTCCTGCTGTAACAAGGAAACTCACAAAATTATGTTTTTGAATATCGCTAAGTTCTCTGAAAAAGGGATATTTTTGCAGGTACTTGTCTGTTGCGTCTGTTGTTGCTACTTTAACACTTCCTACGTACATGCTTGCCAAGGTTATTCTATCATCAAGACTTTTTTCTGCGTGATCCAAACTTGCTTTTCTAATTCTTTTTATTGCAGTCACATATTCATCGGGATATTTTCCTTCAGGTATTTGATTATGAAGAACTTCTTGAACTAATGTTTGGTTAAGTTGTTTGTATTCTTCTGTTTTTTCAACGTATTCGCAGATTTGTTTGTGTGCTTTGATTTTATCTGCTACTGCCGGAAACTTATAATCAGTAAGGTTATTGAGGAAATATTGGGTTGCAATAGTAATTGCTTCATCTCGAGGAATTTTATTTTCTGTCATTGTTTTTAAGAATTCTTGTATTTTGTTTTCAGGAATCTGAGATACTATTTCTTTAATAATTGGTTGATGAGATGAATTTTTTATTCCTTTCAGGCCATTCATTAAATGTTTTACCCAGTGCATTGCCATGAAAGTGTGCACGTCTTGTCTTTCTCGTCGTCCTGAATACCAGGTAGCAATAATACCATCTTTTCCTAGTAGGCCATTTTCTCCAATTGCACTTAATGTGTGTGTTCTTGCAGGTGATAAGTATCCTTTGTAATCTAGGTTAATAATGTCATATAATTGATTTGTTTCTTGTAGGTATGTGTCTATATCTTGCGGTTCTAAAAGTTGCACGCCTAAGTTTTGTTTTTTGATAATTTCATATACTTCAGGGTCACTTTCAATAACGGTGATGTTTGATTGTTTAACGCCCAGAGGATCCCAGATTTGTTCTAGTTCGTGGGTTTTGGGACCTAGTAATGTTAACACTCGTGAATTCTCCACTCTTTGTTCAGAGAAATTTTCTGCTACAAAGCGGCCTAAACATCTTCGTGCTAGTTCTTTTTGTTTTCCTGAATAATCGTTCATGATACTTAGTTTAGAAGAGGTTATTTATAAATATTTCTATTTATCGTCACTAACAAGTAATAAAAACAATATTCACAGAGAACGTTTGTATTTGCTGTTTTAGAGAGTTATGTCTAATTTCTTAGATATGTGTGGTAAAAGAATGACGGTATTTTTACGCTAATCCTTTCTTTCTTTTTTCAATAACGAAATGAGTTGCGTTTTCTAGATGTTTGAGCTCTGTGAGAAGTTCTTGTTGTAATTCTTGGAGTTTTTCTTTCTCGTCTGGAGCGAATTCATACTCTTCAGCAACTATCCAGCCACGACAGCCATCATGACCACACAAACAAGGGTATGCTTCATCTGGTTCAGTAAAGCCATAATTATAGGTCAGTTCGTCGCCTTTCTTGATGTCCTCGGTTGCTTCAATCCATAACTCTTCATCGTCGTAATTGACTGCTTCGCAATTTGGTTTGCAACTATGATTGATGAACCGTGCATCATTGCCTTGTCGACTGGCATCAATGTCATAATCTTTGTTTAAGGTGAATATCCAGAGTTCTCCTTGGCTTCGATGAACATCTGCTCTTTTATTAGCTAATTCTTTAGAAATAAGCTTACCTTTGTATTCGATGATTTGAATTCCTTTTGGAATATCTCGTAGTGCGAACGCTCCTTTAACACCTGGTAGCATTTTTGATTCCCGAACTATAAACCAGTCATTCATACGATTATCATTCTGGATTGTTTTATAAAGGTTTTCACTCCTGTTAACCTGAACGCGGACTACTTTATTCAAGACGATAGTGCATTTTTTCTTCACGCCCAAGCACTCGCCCGTCATGTTTAAAAAGAATAGTGCATTTATCTCGCACAACAAACAGGTGATAGCAATAACTATTCAATCATTATTTGAAAACGGAACAATTACGCTAGCTCAAAAGCCAAAAAACAACGAACTCGATATTTCTCAGTTAGCAAATTATAAGCTATTAATTATTCCTATTGATCATGATTATTCTGGTGGTTCAGCGGCTATGCATAATGCTGTGTTTGAACAATTTCTTCCAAATTACAGAACTGCATTCGTTGTAGCTAATCCAGAAAATGCACAGGATATATTTGAAACATTTAGAAACGATCCACTCTATGTTGGTGGTGGTGTTGGTTCAGGATTTAAAGACAAAGCAATTGACTACCTTGATGAGCTTGATGATTCTGCAAGAATAACTGGTAGCGTGAATGTTGTTAAAAAACGAGACAACAAACTCATTGGTTATAATACTGATGGTGTTGGTTTTCTTAAAGGTTTGACAACAGAATATGCTGATGCAGTAAAAGATAAGAACATCGTGCTACTTGGTGCTGGCGGAACTGCATTACCAATTGCGTATGAATTAGCTCGTGCTAATCCAAAAAAAATAACTATCCTTAATAGAACTCTTGCAAAAGCAGAACATATTGCAAAACTTATCTCACCATACACTTCTGCGTATGCGTTTGGTGAAGAAGAAATTGGCGCGCAACTAGCATCTGCTGATTTAGTTATTAATACTTCAAACAAAGGCGCTGACTCATTCAAAGCATATAGTGCATTTGGTCCAATAACTAAAGATTATAATCATGACCTGCTTGTTGCAAAAGAGAATTTATCTCACTTGCCAAAACAAGCTATTGTTGCAGATATTCTTCTTGAAGATGAATCAACAACACTTCGTATGGCAAGAGAAGCAGGATATAAAATTCACAACGGAAAAAGTATGAATTTATATCAAGCAGTTCCTGCCTTAAAAATCATGGCTCCTTTGGATAATATTTCCGAAAGCACTCTTGAAAAAATTATGAGGAAAGCTCTGTGAGCAAATTAAAACTGCCTCGTAGCGAAATAGCTTTTCGAAAAGAGTACAAAGAGTTGATGCAACAAAAGTTTCTAACAACTGTTTTTCGTCCAGGTAATAGAGTTTTCCCCTCTTGGAGAGGTTATGCTCTTGGCGAAGTAGTTACTGCAAGAATTATTGAAAAACCAGGTAATGATTTGCTTCACATTCCTCCAACATTTAATGATGTAAAAATATTATTGCGAATAAAGTCTTTAGAAATAAAATCTTTATCTGAATTGATGTTGGAAGATTTCGTAGGAAGTTCTCCTGATGTACAATCCGTCTCTGATTTAAAAAATCATTTAGAAAGAATTTACAAAAAGCTTCCAGAAGAGTATGATGAAACCATAACTAGGATTGAATTTGAATATGTTTCTTCTCCTAAAGAACATGATGTTTGCGTTTTAGATACTGTTGAGTCTGTAGCAGAATAATTACTTTTCTTCTCGTTTAAATCCTTCCAGCACATTGGAATGAACGCCTTTCATTTTAGCTGGATCGAATCTTTTTTTATTTTTCTCTAGTTTATCTTTGAGCGCATTAAGTAAATCAATATTATTTTTGTACGCGAGAATTATTAAGAAAGAAAATATATCTGCAAGTTCTTCAGAAACTTTTATTTTCTTTTCAGGTGTTGCAAGAACAGTTTCTAGTTCATCCTCCTCCAGCCATCTATAAAGGTCAGCAAGCTCTCCCACTTCACTTATCATAGCAATAAGTAAGTCTTTTGGTTTATGGTATTGATCCCAATCTCGTTCTTTGTTAAACTCTTTAATTTCTTCAACGAGTTTATAGAAGTCTTCTGCCATTTTATCAGTAGTTACGAGCGAATATGATTTTGTACGCTGCTGGTTGTCCGCATTTAATACAAACGTCCCCTTTTTTTACTTCTTCTTTTGTTTGACAGCGAGTAGTAATGCCGCCTGTTTCTGATTTTATTTTTTCTTCACACTCAGCATTTCCACAATGGCAAGCTAGTGCAAACTTTTTGTTTTGGATTTCTTTTACCATTGAGTTATAATCTGTTGCTGTAAAGAACATAGCGTCTGTTTTTTGTTTTGCTGCATCAAACATTTCTTGTTGAATGGTATCTAAGATTACTGGAACTTGAGCGACTATTTTTGCAATTGCTACTATTTGTTTCTTGCCAGTATTTCGTTGTACTGCAACGCATGTATTGGTTTGCAAATCTCTTGGTCCTAGTTCTATTCGAAGTGGCATTCCTTTCATTTCCCATTCATTAAATTTGAATCCGGGGCTGTAGTTATCTCTATCATCAAGATGCGTTTCGATGTCTGAATCGTTTAACTCATTTTGTAATCGTTTTGCTGTTGCAAGAACTGTTTCGTTGAGTTCTGGAGTTTTTTTATTGGTGATAGGTACAATAATTACTTTGGTTGGTGCTACTCTTGGAGGGAGCACTAACCCTTTGTCATCACCGTGCATCATGATGAGTCCGCCGAGTAATCTTGTGGAAAATCCCCAACTGCTCTGCCAAGGATAATGACTTTTTTCATCTTTTCCTATAAATGTAATGTCGAATGCTTTTGCAAATCCTTGTCCTAAGTTATGGCTTGTTCCTGATTGTAATGCTTTTCCATCAGGCATGAATTGCTCAATGGTGTAACTATATTTTGCTCCTGGGAACGTTTCTTTTTTGGATTTAAGACCTACGAATGTTGGAATTGCAAGTAAATCTTCACCGACTTTTCTGTATTCTTCAATAATTTCTAGAACGTGTTTATCACATTCTTCTTCTGTTGCAAAGACGCAATGTCCTTCTTGCCATAAGAATTCTCTGCTTCGAAGAAATAGTTTGACATCTTTTACTTCCCAACGAACGATGTTACACCATTGGTTAATCAACAGTGGTAAGTCTCTATAACTTCGTATCCATTTGGAGTAAGAATCGTACATGATGGTTTCACTTGTTGGCCGAACGGCAACTCGTTCTTCGTCTTTACTTTTTTGCTCAATCCATGCTACTTCCGGTGCGAAACCTTCGATATGGCCTGCTTCTTTGGCAAAGAATGATTCAGGAATGAACATTGGAAAGTATGCGTTTTTTACGCCCATTTTTTTGAGTCTTTTGTTAAAGTAATTTTGAATGTTTTCCCATAAAGCATATCCTAGTGGTCTAATAACTGCACATCCTTTTACTGCTGAATAATCTGCCAATTCTGATTTGACAACGACCTGGCCATACCATTCTGGCATGTTTTCTTCTTTTGTAACTGTTATTCCAACTTCATTTTTCATCCAAATCCACCTAAGTTTAGTATTATATTGTCGCGTTAGGTACTTAATAAATATACCTACTTTTGTACTGCGGGTTTTTCGTGAGGAAGAGATCTTCTCACAGAAATAGGCACTTTACCAGCTTCAAATTCTTTTTTTGCTATCTCGATAGGATTGAAGTGTAGTTCTTCTAATTTTTTTTTTGTTAATTTAATCAGTAGAGGGGCTCCTTGTGCAATCTGTAATGCTCGAGAACCAATAATACGAGCTTTTTCGTAGCGAGTGAATGTGTCTTTTGCTAAGGTGTTATCAATTTCAGCTGCGGAAAGTTCATATTGAGAATCTTTAGATTTGGCTACCATAGTAGTCTCCAGAAGTCCGTTTCTGTTTATAAAGCTTTCCGCGAAAGCCAGATGAAGACACAGTCTTTACCGTGGTTGCCTCTTGGCAACTCAGATAAAAAAGTTTTTATCGTTGATTGCTTCTTAAAGCTCTTCTAGGAGCTTTTGGATGCTATGTTTTTCAATACCGATAGTTGATGACTTTCCATGGCCTGGATAAACAATTAATTCGCTGTCGAGTTTCTCAAGTGTTTCCAAACTTTCCTTCATTTCTTTTGTGCTACCATTTGGCAGATCTGTTCGACCGCAAGTTCCACAAAATAAGGTATCTCCTGTGATAATAAATTTCTCGTCAGAAAAAAGCAAGCAAGCTCCGCCTTTTGTATGACCTGGCGTGTGAATAACTTGAAAATTAAATGGTCCAATAGTCATTTTTTCAGATAATGCTTCAACATGTTCTGATAATGTGATTCTTATTTTTCTAAAGTCTTCATAGAATTTTGTTGTCGTCGTTAATGTTTTAATATCTTCAGTATGCATATAGTGTGGAACATCAGTAAATAAATATCCTCCTTGTATGTGATCGTAATGATTGTGAGTATACACAACAGCTAATAATTTCTTCTCGCCGATAAACTTTTTTATGGTTGCAATGTCATTGGTCTCATCGCTACCAGGGTCTATGAGCAAACACTCATTACCTGTTACAAGCAAATAAGAATTCGTTCGTATCTCTCCAATTTGTATAGGTATAACTTCTATCATACTATCACATTAAAAAAGTAAAGAAAAAATAAAAAAGAAAAATAAATTGAGATTATTTATTCAACAACTACCGATTCTTCAGCGCTTACTTTGTTTTTCCAAAGCCAGCCAAGTATTCCTCGATTATCTTCTTTGTTAGCTAGATGACGGAGTCTTGTTTGTTCTTGTTCCATTATGTTTAGCTGTTCTTCAAAGATTGCTTTTGTTTCTTCATCAAGGTTTGCCTGTTCTTTTAGTTGTTTTAGTTCTTGTACTTTCTTTTGATACATTGCAGCTTCTTCGTGAAGTTGTTGTGCTGTTTCAGTATCGCCACCTGCAAAGAATCTTGAGAGTCCGCCTTTATCCGCTGCTTTTTCTTTTAATTGTGTTGCAGTTTGTACTCTAGCGTTCATTTCTGTAGCAATTTCTTTTACTTGAGGCCCCATTTTTCCTGTCATGTTTTCCATAGCAAGCATGGTTTGTACTGCTAACCGAACTTCATTTTCTTCTTGTATTCGCTCTTGGACTTTTGCTTTTATTTGTTCTTTGTTTGCGTCCATCTTTATTTTAGCCATTTCTTTTCGAGCTTCAATGTATCCTTTGAGTTCTTCAGAGCTTTGAGCTTTGTATTCTCTGGTGAGTGCGTCTACATCGCCTTTGTATGCTTGAATCATTTCTTTAGCATGTTCTTGGTATGCTGCTCGAAGTGCTTCTGTATCATTGCCATATTGAGCCATAAGTCGTGCTTTAAAATCTTCGGCGTTTTCTTGGAGTTCAGCTTTAACTTCTTGTGGTACTCTATATCGTTCGCATCCTGTTACTGTTGGATTTGTTTCGCAGAATTTCTGTGGTGTTTTTCCTTCAGTACATGCCAAACATTCTGCCGTTATTGCCATACAACAAGCTCTTGGTTCGTCATCTTGGTTTGTTGTGACAATTGTTTCGTTAGCTCCAGGGGCAAGTGCTAAACTTGCGACCATAATAAAAAGTAAGGCCATAGCCATAATTAGTTTTTTCATAATATCACCTTTATGCTGGAGCGTTTTCGCTTCAGTATTTGTGCTGAAGCATCCTCTACTTCAGTATTCATAATAGTATTAATGGTGTTCTTTAGGGAGTAACTCTTTTTAAATGTTAGGGTAGAAATCGCTTATTTACTCGCCGTAATCGCATTCACCATTGCTGTTTTGATCTTTATAAAGGACGCATATTCCTGGGTATGGGTCGTTGTGTTTCCCTCGAGGACATCCTCCTGTAGCAACATCTTGCGTATAAGTTGGTGTTTGTGTTTCTTCTGTTTTAGTAACATTTGCTGTTGGCGAGGTGCATGCTGATAAGAAAAGAGTGAGTAGTATTAATGTTAGAACTATCCGTTTCATTTTTTATTGCCCAACATTTTTTTTGTCATAATAATTATCCATCGCCAATGAAGTACGATATGAACAATTACGAGAATAGTCATTCCTATACCGGACCAGTCATGAACGAATGTAATTGTTTTGTAAAGTCCTATATTTTTATTAATGCCTGTTAGTAGAAGAAGTTTAGGAAATTTTAGAATTCCTGTTATTGCCGCACCTAAGAATGTTATTGCAAGTCCAACATCAACAAAATAATTAGCTATTGCTTTTTTCTTCATGGTCTTTGTGAAAAAGAATTCGTTTAAAAACGTTATGGACTATGGTTCTATATATGCACGGTCTTATCGTAATTATGTTTTGTTTTTGTAACGAGGTTACTGGTAAGTTGTTGACCTCGAGCAATGGTAATAACACTAATTCCTGTTTTGTTAAGTGATTCAATAATTTCTTCTGTAAATGTTGCAATATCATCAAGTGCATTTTTATGGAATAATCTATCTAAGGATTTAATGATAACAAATTTATTTGGTGAGCTAGCTAATACTTCTGTGAGTTTTCCAGTGATTTCTTCTATTGATTCCTCATCTTCAAGAAGTGTTACCTTTACTGGTGTTTGTTTCTGTGTTTCGTTATATTTATTGATGAAATGAACTTTTGTTGAATCTATTTGTCTTATTAAGTTAAGAAAATCTTTTTCTGTTTCAAGTGTTATACATACGCCTTGTTGTCCTAATTTGTTTGTCATAAAACCTAGAACTTTTCGATGGATAATGTCGTGGCTTTCTTCGTCAGCGGTGAACATATATGCTCCCTCTCGTCCACTAAGTTCATCTAAGTACTCATATACTAATTCCTCAATATATTCTTCGTCAGCCATCTTATAGTATTGATAGTTTTTGGAGTTTTTATACTTTGCGAAGAAAAATGGTGCGGGGGAAGGGATTCCTTGCGCAAAGCGCGAGGCGCCAAAAATAGAATATTTTTGAGCGTGTTCAAATACCTTGACCAGTAGTTTTTTTGAAACGCAGTTAGAAAAATGGTGCGGGGGAAGGGATTTGAACCCTCGGACTCACTAAGAGACAGGATCTTAAGTCCTGCGCGTTTGACCAGACTTCGCTACCCCCGCAAAGGAATACAATGTAATCTAGAGACCCAACTTCCTTTTTAAATGTTACTTTAGGATTTATTTTTAGAAATAATAAAATAATAAGAAAAAAGAATGGTTTCTTAGTCTTCGATTTCTATATCTGCCATCAGTTGTTGCACACGCATACTAATTGGTTGCGATGCTCGTTTTACTTGCGCGTGTTTTTCGTTTTCAATGATGATATCAACTATTTTTCCATAGTCTTCTGCTCCTCGACTTTTTGGAGCGTAGTTAAAAATACTTTTTCCGCTTGCTGGCGCTTCAGCTAGTTTTGAATTAACACGAACAGGATTTGTTATGGTGGTTCCATGATCTTCTTGTAATTTTGCTAACATGTTTCTATTTGTTTTTAAACGCCGGTCATGCAGTGTTGGAATAATGTGACTAATTTTTAGGTCGTGGTTAAAGTGTTGATTTAAGTCTTTAATTGCTTCAAGCATGTAGGTAAGACCCGTCAATGAAAGATACGTAGTTGACACAGGGATTATAGCTTCATCGCTGAAGAGTAGCGCATTTTGATTAAGAATGCCAAGTGATGGTGCACAATCAAAAATGATGTAGTCATAGTCTTGTATGTCTGAAAATTTTTTCTTAATAATTTGTGATGGGTTTGCTTGTTTTGCAAAATGCACATCTATTTTTGTTAATGATTCATCGCTGTGAATTAAATCAAGATTTTTCCCTATTGATGTTGTGCAATCTATATAGGCGCACTTGTCTATTAAGAAGTCATACAAATTTAATCGTTTACTTGATGTTAGAGAGTGAGCTACATTTCCTTGAGGGTCTAAATCCACAAGAAGAACTCTTTTGTCTTGACGTGCAAGACCTGCTGCTATACTTACTGCGGTTGTTGTTTTTGCAACTCCGCCCTTTTGATTAATAATACAAATTTTTCTCATATATACACCTTTTCAATACTACACTGAACACATTGTGTGTGGAAAAGTGTATACTAATATATAAATATTTTTATTCTGTAGTAAAAACAACTATACTTGGTCGCCAATAACAGCTACATCAACAACTTCGGCAAAGAGTGTTCCTGAGACATTATGTGATGGCGCGCCTGCAGAATCTCGGCTAAATTGTAAGTTTATTTTGTATCGTTGTTTATCTTTAGGAAGAACGGTTATGGTATCTGCAATTTCTAGTTCTACTTTTCTAATTTCTCCTCTACTAATAACTACTGGTAGTGGCGTAGGTCCGTGTAATGAAATATTTCCTGTTAGGTCTGTAGCTCCTGTAATCTTTATATCTTGTTCAAAATTATTTCTTAATCGAAGAATGATGTATCCATTTGCGCCTGATTCTACTTGATTAACAATGAGATAATCAACGCAGTTGAGTTGCTCTCCAAACTCACAGGTATCTGGAATATATCGTTGTGGGCTAAGAAGGCCGAAGTAACTAAGAACACCAATAGCCGCTATAATGACAACAAATGCCCATCCATAAGTAACTAAATATTCGAATGCTGCTTGGCCTTTTCTAGAACTATTCAATTAATGACACCTCTTCTTAAATTCTTTTGAGGTTTGTTTCTTTATAAATCTTATTGAAAGCATAAAGAGCTTTCAATTCCGAAAATTCGCTGAATTTTCCCTATTGCGCTTTATCGTAATTCTCGACCTAAACCTTCAACTTTTTGCAAATGTCTTGCTCGTTTTTCATCGCCGCAAGTACTCGCAGTATCTATATGTGTAATATGAACAGGTTTCACACCACAAAAACCTAGCATGGTTCGTTTAATCATTTTATCGCCAGGTGCTCCTAATAAGAGTCGATAGACAAGAGATGGGGCATTCATTGTTACGATAACTCGTGCGCTTTTATTTCGAAGGAGTTTTTCAGGTAGTGTTCCTTTATTATATCGAAAGGCAAAACCTGATGTGAAAGTGCGTTCAATAAAACTTTTGAGTAGTGCAGGCATAGCCCCCCACCATGTTGGATAGAAGAATACAAGATGATCCGCCCATGTAATTGCCTCTTGTGATTTTTTGATATCTGGTTCTATTGTTTGATTTTTTGGTCTAGTAAGTCCTTCAAATTTTAATGATCGCACATTGATAATTTGTATTTTCGCGTCTGTTAGTTTAGCGCCTTTTACGTATGCGTCTAAAAGTGCTCTGTTGAATGTTTCTTTTGCTGGATGTCCATAGATGAGAAGTATTTTTTTTGCCATGTAAAAAGACAAGTGGTAGAAGTTTTTAAGACTTACTTATTTGTATTCTAATTCGAAATCATTATATATTTTCAGATATTTCATATAATTATGATTATTTGAAAAGCGGAATTAAAAGATGTGGAGCAATGCGAGGTGTTATCTCAGATTCCCGAATTTAAATTGCCTGATGGTTCTTTTCCTGATGCCCGCTCCTACGAATTAAGTTTACACCAAATTTTTTTTGTGGCTGAAGAAGACGATAAAATTCTTGGACTTATTTTAGGGTATAAATTAACAACTGAGTTTGTTTATTTTGATTTGCTTGCAGTTAGTCCTGATGCTAGAGGGAAAAAAATCGGTAGTCAATTAATGTCTGCATTTTAGAAATGAGTTAAAAGCTTTGAATATGAAAAAATATTTTCTCATCGCTCCATCTGTTAATGAACAAACACTTAATTTTTACAGAAAGCAAGGTTTAATTGAAGGTAAACAATATACTTTGTTCACTGAAGATATGTAATTATTCTTTCTTTTCTTCTTTTGGTGCAAGAACGCCTGCAAATCCAACTTCTTCGCTAGCTACAATCTTGTGTTCTTTGATACTCAGCGTCATCATAATATCTTTTTCTACTAGTTTAAGCGCTTCTTTGTTTCCGCTTGATGTTGCAGTTAAGAATTCCTGTTTTTGACTTACAGCGTTATTATTTTTATGTTGTCGTCCAAGTGCAATAATTTGTTTTGCAACTTCACCTGCTTTTTCTTCATTAGCGAAATGTAATTCTTCACTAAATGTTGGCCATGATTGTATGTGGACAGATTTCGCATTAAGGTCGTTTGCAAATTTCCAAGAGAATACTTCTTCGGTAATATAAGGTAAGTATGGTGCAAATAATTTAATAGTATTAAGGAGTACGTGATATAATGTCATTTGTCCTGCGTATCGTGCATCGTCGCCATGAACTTCTGGTTTGTATAATCTATCTTTAACAATTTCTAAGTAATTATCACATAGGTCATCCCAGAAAAATCGCTCAATACTTGCTCGTGCTTTTGCAAATTCATATGTGTCTAAAAATTCGGTTGCATTTTTTATTGTTGTATTGAGTTTACTAACAAGCCATTTATCGATTGCAGAGATTTTTGCAACATCAAGTGCTTTACCATCATAATCTTCAAGATGCATATGTGCAAACTTTGCGGCGTTAAATATTTTCGTAACAACTTTTTTGCCTGTTTCTAAATACTTATTTTGAAATGGCAAATCTTCGCCAAGCTTTACTGCGGATGCTCCGTAGCGAACTGCATCTGCACCGAATATATCTGTTAGTTTGATTGGATCAATGGTATTGCCTTTACTTTTACTCATTTTCTTGCCTTTTTGGTCAAGAACAAATCCTGAAATCATAACATTGTCCCATGGTACGACACCATTATTGTAGAGTCCTTTAACAATTGTATAAAATGCCCATGTTCTAATAATATCATGACTTTGTAGTCGAATAGTCATTGGCATATTTTTTGTAAATGTTGCGTCATCTGTTTTCCCCCATCCAAGTGCTATTTGTGGTGTGAGTGAACTTGTTGCCCATGTATCTAGTACGTCTGGTTCAGGAATTAGATTTGCAACGTCTCCTTTGTAACTTTTTGGAGTTTGTGTTGTTGGGTCGATTGGTAAATCTTCTTCTTGTGCAAGAATTATTTTACCTGTATTTTTTTCGTACCAAACAGGAAACGGAACGCCGAAATGTCGTTGTCGTGAAATGCACCAGTCCCAATTAAGATTTTTTACCCAGTTAACATAGCGAACTTTCATATGTTCTGGATGCCAAGTAATATCATCTGCTGCTTTGATTAGTTGCTCTTTATGATCCATAACGTTAATGAACCATTGTGATGTTTTCATAAATTCAATTTCTGTACCGCATCTATCGTGTGCATTGGCGTTGTGAGTTACTTTTGTTTGTGATTTTAAGTCGCCACTTGATTTGAGATCTTTGATGATTGCTTTTCTTGCGTCAATAATACTTAGTCCTTTGTACTTTCCTGCAAGGTCGTTAAGTTTTCCATATTTTTCAATAACTGCTCGAAGTTCAAGATTATATTTGTGCCATTTCTCAACGTCTTCTTTGTCACCAAAAGTGCAACACATCATAAGGCCTGTTCCTTTTTCAAGTGCTACGTCTTTGTCAAAGAGAATTGGAACATTGTAATTAAAGAGTGGAACAACTGCTTTCTTTCCTTTCAAATGAGCATATCTTTTATCATCTGGGTGTGCGAAGATTCCAACACATGCAGGAATAAGTTCTGGTCGTGTTGTTGCAATGATTAATTCATTGCCTTCTTCGTCGTGAAATGCAATGTCATTAAAAGAAGATTCTTTCTCGATGTTTTCAAAATCTGCTTGTGCTATTGCTGTTTGGCATTTTACGCACCATGTTGTTGGTGTATCTTTTTTGTAGACATAACCTTTTTTATGAAGGTCTAAAAATGATTTTTGAGATACTCGTGTTGATTCGCTGTTAATTGTTGAATAAGAATTTTTATAGTCTGCGCTAATTCCTAAATCAATCCATGCTTGAACAAATTCTGGTTTTATTTCTTTGATGGTTTCATGACAGAGTTTAACAAATTCTGGTCGTGTCATGCTTCGAGAATTTACTTTCTTAAGTCTTTCAATAAGATGCTCAGTTGGAAGACCATTATCATCAGTTCCAAATGGATAGAATATTTGTTCACCTTTCATTCGTCGAAAACGAACAATAAAATCTCCTTGTGCATATGAAAATGCGTGTCCCACATGCATTTGTCCACTTACTGTTGGTGGTGGTGTATCTACAGAGAATATTTTTTTATTTTTTGTAGTTGCAAAGTTAGAAACATAAATTTCTTCTTCCTCCCAAAACTGTTTCCACTTAGCTTCAATTGTCTTAAAAGAGTATTTCCGGGGCAAATCCATTGATTTGCTCGGCGCCGAAAAATCTTTTTTCGTGTGCTTAGGAAGTTCCATTTTAATTTTTTACTTATTCTTTTTTAGCTTGTGCCATTTTTGGTACTTGTGCCATTTTCGGTACTTGTGCCACTTTTGGTACTTCTTCTTTATTTCCTTCTGTTGCAACAAAACTTACATTATCAACTTTAATTAATCTTTTCAGATCATTTGCTAATGCTTTATTGAATTCTTCTGGAAGAAGTTTTTTTGTTGTTACTGTTATTTCTTTTTCTGTTGCCGTTACTTTATCAACAGGCATGCCCATAGAATCAAAGAATGATTGTGCTTGCTCTTGTTTATCGGTTATAATTCTAAGAACTTCTACATCGTAGATTAGATCTTTGCTTGAGAGTGGATGGTTAAAGTCTACAATAATTCGTCCACCACTTACTGTTCTAACAAAACCTATTTGATTATCAATATTTACTTGGAGGCCTGGGTATGGTTTAATATTTTCTTTAGTAAAAATTTTCATAGAAAGTAATTTGAGTTTTTTTGCATCTTTTTTGCCAAATGCATCAACGTCAGGAATGTCAAAAGTATATTTTCCTGGTTCTTTACCTATGAGTTGTTTGTCAATTCCTGGTAAGACTTGTCCTTCGCCTACTACGATAACTACTGGTCCATATTTCGTCTTTGGACTATAGATTTCTTCTTTTTTTGCTATTTCCTTATCTGTTGTATCAAAAATAGCTTTCTCAGTATCGTTAATTTTTCCTGTATAATTGATTTCCACGAAATCTCCTTGTTTAATTGCCATGAGTATCACATATATTGTTTTTTATTGGTTATGTTAAGCTTCGCTTGACATTCAACAAACTTGTTTGTTGTTAGTCGGAGGGCTTTTTAAACCTTATCCCCTGTGTCATGGATTTTCTGAGCGTAACTATATAAATAGGGCTTTTTGTTCTATTATATTATGGGATTATTCGTTAAAAAAGTTAAAGTTATTGTCGATACTAATTTTCTTATGCTTCCAGCCAGTCAGGGACTTGACTTTTACACTCAAATTGATCAGCTCATGACCCTTCCTTATGAGCTTTGTGTCATGGAAAATAGCTTTAGAGAGCTTCAGCACATCATGGACGACCAAACTAAGGCAAAGGGAAAGGATAAGTTTAATGCGAAGCTTGGATTTATTATGGCTAAGCAAAAAGGTTTAAAAACCCTGAGCTGTTCCTCAGAGGAGCCATTGGTTGATGATAATATCGTCCGCCTAGCTAACGAGAAAGTATTCGTAGCAACCTTGGACAAGGAGCTTCAGAAGCGCTTGAAAGGAAAAAAGGCAAAAATAATTACAGTACGCCAAAATCGTTTGGTCGTGCATGAATAATAAGGTGTTTATGCCATATAATTTGGTGTAACGCAAATATAAGGTGTTGGGCCCCGTTCTTATCTTTGGGAGAAAATATCTTGACGACTCAGTCGTCGGAGAAGGAAAAATGTTTTATGAAGTTAAAGTAAAAGATCACATTAGAGTGCCACCTAGCGCATTCAAAGATGAGTTAGAACTTGCAGTTATTTCTCAGATTAAAGAAAAATATTCTGGTTATATTTCTAAAGAACTTGGATATGTCATTGACATCGTAAAATTACATGGTGTTGAAGATGGAATTATTATTCCTGGTGACGGTGCCGCTTATTATCGAGCTACATTTGATATTCTCGCTTTCATTCCTGAAATGCAAGAAGTTATTTACGGTAAGATTAAAGACATCACAGACTTTGGTGCATTCTTAACACTTGGTCCTGTTGAAGGTATGATTCACATTGGTCAGACTATGAATGACTTTGTTTCCTTTAGTAAAGAAAAAGTTCTTACAGGTAAAGAAACAAAGCGAGCACTCAAAGTTGGCGATAAATGCTTTGGCAGAATTGTTGCAGTATCATTTAAGGATATCACTAATCCAAAAATTGGTATTACGATGCGACAAGATGGTCTTGGAAAAGAAGAGTGGATTCCTGAAGACTTTAAGTCACCTAAAAAAGTAGAAGCAAAAGCAAAATAAGCTTTACTTATTTTTTTTATTTTTACCTTCTTTTTCATAACTTTGACGTTGTAAACGGTCTAATGGCTGTTTTCGCTCTTTTTCCTTCTTTTTAACCCCTACTTTTTTAAATGAAACCGTTTTTCTTGGTGGAATTATCGCTTACGTTTTCTGCGTAAAGTGAAATTCAAATGAGAGCATTTTTGAGGGAAAACAAGCCGTTTTCACTCAAGAGAAGCAAAATATTTAAATACAAGACGCAACTGCATTTGTATTACTATAAGGGTGACTATTAATGAAAGCATGGTATAAACGACTCGGATATTACGAAAATCCATTTCTTATCAAACCGTTGCAAGAAATGACTAAGCTATTTGGTCAAGAAAAGCAACTTGCAGACGCACTATATCACGTAAGTGCTGGTTCTATGATTTTTTTAGAAGCAGGCATTGGCGCGGGCAAGACAAAATTTCTTCGAAAAGTTATTGAAAACTTCCGAGGAAAAATAATCTATGTTGATGCTGCAAAACTAACGAAAAATTTGAACATTGAAGACCTTCTTCGAAAACGAAACGGTATGAAGGGTAAACTTCTTGGTAGCAAACCAAAAGAAATGATTCTTCTCTTAGATAATGTTGGACAACTTTCATATGTGAATACGGAACGTTTGAAATATTACTTTGATTATGGTTTCTTACATTCAGTTGTTATGGCTGGAGCATCCTTTAAGAAAGCAAACTTAAGTGACAGCATGGTTAATAGAATTGGTCGACGAGTACTCAAGCTAGACGACCTAACAAAAGATCAAGCAGTGCAGATTGCATTTGAGCGTCTTGATGAATTCAAAGACGATGATGACGCACTCATTAAAATAAAACAAGTTGAAAAGATTTTTGCGAAAAACAACAATCCTCGACTATTCTTAATTAACTTACATAGAGTTTTTGAAGAAATGGGTTTTGAAGAAGATGAAAAAGTCCTTGATAAACATCTAAAAATTCTCGATGAAGAACTTGACGCTGAAGATGAAGAAGATTATGCTACAACTCTTGGCGAAGAAGTTATTTCAGAAGAAGAACAGCTGAAGGATAAGAAAGGAAATAAGATTATGAAAGTTGGCGAGTATTATCGATGCCCAGCTCACGAAATGTTTTGTGGGAATTGTGGAGCAATAGTAAAACGAACTGACGAGCACTGCCCTGAATGTGGCGCGGAATTTGAAAATGCACAGGAAGGTGAGAAAGATGAGTAAGAAAGAAGCTCTTTGGTACGAAACACTCGGTTACGCATACAATCCTTTTATCATTAAACCAGGATTTTTTGATGATGAAGTTGTTGGCTATGATAAAGAAATTGATAGCTTAGTAAAAAAATTAAGTTCTCATGCAATGTTTTTTCTTGAAGGAGATTTTGGTCTTGGAAAAACAACTATGCTTCGTTATTTAATTAATGAATTTGCAGGTCAACATCGTGTTGTGTATATCAGTCGAAACAGAAACGATAGAGCATTTAATTATGCTGTCCTTCTCAAAGGTGCAAATAAAGGTTTTGGACGATTATTTGGTGCTAAAGCTAAAAATGTAATTCTTATTGTTGATGAAACTGCAAAAATTAATGAAGAAGATTGTAATCAAATCATGACTTATTTTGATTCACAAAATATTCTTTCTGTTCTCTTTGTTGATAAATCTTACAAAGAATCAAGACTAACAGACGATGTGCAAAAGATTATCGGAAAAAATGTTGTTGCTCTTAAGGAACTCAAAGTAGATCAAGTTATTGAACTGGTGCGAAGTCGGCTTGATGGTGGTAATGAATTTATCTCTGATGCAATAATTACTTCTGTCTTTGAAAAGTCGGGTAAGAACACAAGATTATTTCTTGCGGCAATGGAAGATGTTGCTCGCGCAGCAGTTAAAGCTGGTCGAGAAGAAGTTTCCAAAGAAGACCTAAAAGTATTATAAGATGGTCGAGAAGAATCATGTTGCAGGTTCTATTGATAGCTTGGCTAATAGTGGCGCTCCTAAAAAAAGAATTTTGATAGCTGAAGATGATATGCCTTCTCAAGAGTTATACAAAGCGCAACTAAGTTCTCTCTATGAATTAGACATAGTTGATTCTGGACAGCAAGCTATTATTTTGATTGCAAGTAATCATTATGACTTAATTATTATGGATGAGAAAATGCCTGGAATGGATGGTTCTGCTGCAACAAAAATTATTCGAGATTATAATCCACATGTTCCTGTTCTTGGTGTTACTGCCTTTGGTTGTGTTGGTTCTGACTTTCCTGAAAGCATAAAGCAAGTATATGATACTGTTGTTTTCAAACCATATTATATAGCTAATTTACTTCATGTGATTCAGAAACATATTTAGAGTCTCATCGCCACACCATTTTTTTTGCTTTTCTTTTTTAAAGAAAACCACTCTCTTTATAAATGAACTCAGCTTACAGAGGTCTACATGACGCCTCAGAAAGAAACTATTGATGAAAAGCATATTATTGGCTTTACCGAACCAGTTCTTTGTACATCTAATGGTAATCGTATTGAAGTGCGAGCTAGAATCGATACGGGCGCGTCAAAAAGCTCCATTGATGAGCGACTTGCAAAAGAACTCGGGCTTGGACCCGTTTTAGGCGAGAAGAAAATAAGAAATGCTCATGGAAGTTCGTCAAGAAAGTTTGTTGATGTAACTATAGAACTTGCAGGAAGAAAATTTACAGAACACTTTACTATTGCAGACAGGTCTAGTATGCGATTTCCCGTTTTAATCGGTAGAAATATTCTGCGTAAAGGTTTCCTTATTGATCCAAAGAGAAAAGCACGAAAGGTACAACTCCCATGAAAGCAGCACTTATTAGTTTAGAAAGCGAGTCAAGTAAATGGACAGCAGAAGCTATGAAGAAATACTTTGATGACGTTGACATGCTTAACATTCGCCACATCGAAATTAGTATTAGTGGGAAAAAGGCAGAAATCCTATACAAAGGCAAACCTCTTGATTCTTATGATTGTATTTTTGCAAAAGGATCTTTTAGATATGCAAACCTTCTGAAAACATTAACACTTCTTATTAATGGCAGTTCTTACATGCCTATTAGTGATAGAGCATTTACATTTGCTCATGATAAACTCTTAACGCAACTCGAGTTTCAACGAAATAATATTCCTATGCCAACAACATATTTGGCATCAACAATTACTGCAGCTCGTTCAATTCTAGAGCGACTAAATTATCCTATTGTTATGAAGTTTCCTCAAGGAACAGGCGGTAAAGGTGTTTTATTTGCAGAAAGTTTTGCATCAGCATCTTCTATTCTTGATGCATTATCATCTCTTCGTCAACCGTTCATTATTCAAGAGTTCATTGAAACTGGCGGAACTGATATTCGTGCTTTTGTAATTGGTGATGAAGTAGTTGCAGCATATCAAAGAAAAGCTGGAAAAAATGAAGCCCGGTCTAATATTCATGCTGGTGGAACTGGCGAGGAAGTAGAGCTTGATGATGAAACAAAACGTATCGCGATAAAATCTGCGCAAGCACTTGATGCTGATATTTGCGGTGTTGATATTCTCATGACGCATAAAGGTCCTATGGTTCTAGAATTAAACTTAAGTCCTGGCCTGCAAGGTATTACTAAATATACTGGTATTGATGTTGCTGATAAAATTGCGAAGTATTTAGCTAAACGAACTAAAGAAAAAAAAGGAGCTTCTCAACAAAAAGGCGCTGATAAAGTATTATCTGTTATTGATAAAGCTGATAAAAAAGGTGATGAAGTAATTACTTCTATTGATTTTAGAGGTAGTCGTGTGCTTTTACCTGAAATGGTTTCTCGTCTTGTTAATTTTAAGGAAGATGCTGACTACGAATTTGTTGTAAAGAACGGCGAAGTTCACATTAAGAAGTTTGAAATGAAGCTTACTGATGAATAGATATCCTTCTCCAGAAAAATTCTCATTGTATAAGATAGAATAA
>CAZSZY010000013.1:0-1430 GCA_964611285.1 uncultured Methanosarcinales archaeon | reverse complement strand
GTGGTGTTGCTTTGTGTTGCTTCTGTTTTTGGAGCTTCAGTTTTTTCAACTGGTTTTGGTTCTTTTGCAGGTTCTGCTTTTACTTCAACTTTTTTAACAGGAGCTTTGACTTCTGGTTTTGTTACACCAACAGTTTTTGCTGCTTTTGTTAAAAGACTAATTCCGGTTGGAGTTGCACTACGTCCTTTGTGCACACCTACGGTGTGTTGTTTTAGTAAGTCTGCTTTTTCCATTTGTTGCAAAATTGTTCGAATTACTTTTCCGCCTGCTCGAGCGAATCTATCAGGTCGCACGCCTCGATTTTTTCTTCCCCCATAACGGGTTCGAAGTTTACTTACGCCTACTGGTCCTTCCTTATAGCACATTCTTAGAATGGATGCTGCTCGGATGTACCACCAGTCAAGATTTCGAGGTAGAGTTTCTCTGTGCGAGCCAGTTTTGACAAATTTTGCCCACTCTGGCATTTCTATATGGTTTTTTAATTCAGCGCTAGCTGCAATAATAAGCTTTTGCTGGTCTACTTTGTATATCATTTTTGTAGTTTAAACCTCGTTTTTCAACGAACGTTGCATGTGAAATACTTTCATCATGCAGATGACGCTTACGCGTTAACAATGAGGAACTCATTTCTCTTTATAAAGAGTATTATTTTCTTTATAAATAACTTATTATAATTTAATTTTCACGCCGACGGGGCAGTGATCGCTTCCCATAACTTCTGGGAGAATGAATGCTTCTGTTATTTTGTCAGCGAATTCTTTATTAGTTACAACGTAGTCAATTCGCCAGCCAATATTTCTATCGCGAGCGCTAAATCGATATGACCACCAAGAATATTCAACACTATCTGGATGTAATGTTCTGAACGTATCTACAAATCCTTCATCAAGAAATTGAGTGAATGCTCCTCGTTCTTCTTCACTAAAGCCTGGATTACCAACGTTTGGTTTTGGATTTTTTAGGTCAATCTCATTATGTGCTACGTTTAGGTCTCCGCAAATAAGAATTGGTTTAAGTTTGCTCATTTTCTTCGCAAATGCTTTGAGTTCTTTTTCAAACTCTAATCTATAGTCTATTCGGGCAAGTTCGTGTTGTGCGTTTGGTGTATAAACGCTAACGACAAAGAAGTCTTCAAATTCGGCCATGAGTACTCGTCCTTCATCATCAAATTTTTCAACACCCATTCCTTCCATAACTGCTAGTGGTTTATGTTTGGTATATATGGCAACACCGCTATAGCCCTTTTTTTTCGCTGAGAAGAAATATGAATAATAATCACCAATATCCGTATGATGTTCTTCAAGATTATCTAGCTGTGCTTTAGTCTCTTGTATGCACAGAATGTCTGGATTGTACTCTAAGAGGTATTTATCAAAGCCCTTCTTAGCAACTGCTCTAATACCATTAACGTTCCAAGAATGTATTTCCAT
>CAZSZY010000012.1:0-26975 GCA_964611285.1 uncultured Methanosarcinales archaeon | reverse complement strand
TTGATGATGAAAAAACTGTTAAGAAAAAACTCAATAAAGGTTTTTGTGAAGTAGGTAATGTTGATGACAATTTCTTTTTAGACTTTGCACGACTGGTAGTATTCCCTCTTCTTGACGAAGAAAGCAAATCGTTTGTTATTGACAGACCAGAAAAATTTGGCGGTCCAATTGAATACGCAACGTATAATGAGTTAAAGAATGGTTTTGCAGAAGAAAAATTACATCCTCTTGACCTTAAAATGGGTGTTGCAGATTATATCAATAAGTTCATTGAGCCAATTCGAAAAGCAGCTGAGAGTGATAACGTTCGCGAACTCATTAAGAAAGGTTATTGAAATGAATTGTAACTTTTTCGCTTTTTTTAATGAAATGTTTATATACTTTAATGGTTATATTTTATTATGACTTATGAATCTGATTTGAAGAAGTTTAATTTTTTGCGTAAAAAGCCACCTAAATCAGATTATTTTTCAACTCATTTTAAGGATAGATGTTCAGATCGTAATTTACCTTTAACTGAGGTTAAAGTTATTTTAAAGAAGGGAAAAATCCAAGGCTTTATAAGTCAAGAAATTAATGATTATAAAGTATTGTTTGAGTGGAATGTTGAAAAAGACTTAAATATATATGTTAATTTCCCTAGAAACGGAGGGATGCGTTTTAAATCAGTTCATCTAACCCCTTCAGGAAATAGAAAAAGGAGCTCTTAATGGTAAAGAAAAGGCCTCGAAAAGGCATTATGGATTATGACTTTCAAAATGATATCTTTTATTCAAGACCTGCTAGACGTGCGTATAGTCATTCTGAACAGGTTGGTGATTTTGTAATTGATTTTGATAAAGATAATTCAATTATAGGTTTGGAATTGTTTAATGCATCTAAATATTTTAGTAAATCTAAATTATTTATGAAAAAAGTATTTTTTCACTCTGTAAATATAGTTATTTCGAAGGATATTATTAATATAAAAATAGACGTTTTATCAAAGCAACGAAATAAAGAGCAAAATTCTATATTGAATTTAGAAAAACTTAATGAGTTTGCTTTGGAACCAAGCTCTTTAAGTGTCGAAGCTTAGTTTTTATAATGCACTCTTCTGGCGCCATAATGCTTAAAAACCTCCTTTAGTTTTAGCTTTCTATGCTTATCAATTCGCTCTCTCTGGAAAATATTCGAAGTTATGATAAGGCAACAATAGATTTTTCTTCTGGAACCACACTTCTCACAGGAGATATTGGTAGTGGGAAGACCACTGTGTTACTTGCGTTGGAATTTGCACTCTTTGGAATACTTCGGGGAAAAACAAGCCCACAAGAACTTCTTGCACATGACTCTCAAGAGGGGAAGATTACACTTCGCTGTGACATTAATGATAAAGATATCATTGTTACTAGGGGCTTAAAGCGAGGAAGCGCAGGTATCAATCAAACACCTGGAGAGATAAGCATTAATGGTGTTAAAGAAATACTTGTTGCAACAGAACTTAAAGCTCGAATTTTGACTTTGCTTGGTTATCCAGAAAGTTTGCTCGCTAAGTCTACAAATTTATTTCGTTACACTGTTTATACGCCTCAAGAACAAGTCAAAGCAATTCTCTTTGAAAGTCCTGACGAGCGAAAAGATGTTGTTCGAAAAATATTTGCTCTGGACAAGTATAAAGTAGTCCAAGATAATATTTCTCATTATACTTCGTTTGTTCGAGAACGGGTTGAACGGCTTAAAGGACAAACAGATGATGTGAAAACACTCAAAGAACAACTCAGTTCATATATGAAACGAGCAGAAGAATTTGCAAAACAACTACCCTCCTTAGAAGAAAAAGTAGGGCTTGCAACGAAAGCACACGCGCAAGCAAAAGAAGAATTAGAAAAAATACGTAAGGAACAAGAAGCAAAAGCCAAACTTGAAGCGCAAACAAAACTTGCAACTCAAGATTTAAGTTCCACGCAAGAAATGCTCAAGGTCTATGATGATCGAGAACTCTCATTAAAAAAAATAATAACTAGTTTTAAAGAAGAAACAATAGAACTAGATAAAGAAAAAGAAGGAAAAATTAAACAAGCACTCTCCGCAATAGCCGATAAAAAGGCAATTCTCAACCAAAAATATGGAGAGCTAGCAAGTAATAACGAAAGAGCAGATAAACTAATTGAGCAAATATCTGGATTAGAAACTTGCCCGACGTGTCAACAACAAGTAGATATTAATCATAAAAAACATATTAAAGAAGAACAACAAAAAATTCTTAATACAAACAAAGAACGCCGAGCAAAATTAAAACAACTCGAAGAAAGCATTTTGGCAAAAGAAAAAGATATTTTAGTAAAACAGGAAGAATATCAAAAACAACTTCGAGAACAAGCAGTATTTCTCCAACGAAAAAAAGAATGGGAAAAAGCAAAACAAGAACTTGTTACTCTTGATACTGTTTTAGAACGACAAAAAAAAATAATTCTGGAGAAGGATGAGCTTGCAAAAAAACTCGTCTCTATCTTGGAGCAAACAAAAGATGTGAGCGATGCAAAAGAAAAACTTCTTAGCGAAAAAACCGAGAAAGATTTTCGCGAAGCAAATAATGCCTTGCAAGAAATAAAAGGTCAAGTAAAAATAATTGACGAACAAATTAAAATACATCAAAGAACAATAGTTGATAAAGAAAAAATTGAGAACGAGATTATTAAATTAGGTTCTATTAAAAATTGGCTTGGAGAATTATTTATTCCGCTTGTGAAAACAATGGAGAAGAAAATCTTGCTCAAAGTCTATCAAGAATTTAACACTTACTTTATACGATGGTTTGATCAACTTCTCGCAGATGAAAATTTGAATGTGAAGCTTGATGAAGACTTTACTCCTGTTATTACGCAACACGGATTTGATACACACATAACCAATTTATCAGGTGGTGAGAAAACAAGCGTTGCACTAGCTTATCGATTGGCACTAAATAAAGTACTTAATGACTATTTCTTCTCCATTCATACGAAAGGACTGCTCATTCTTGATGAGCCAACAGATGGCTTTTCAGCAGAGCAATTAGATAGACTTCGAGATGTTTTAGTGGATGCAAAGATTGCTCAGCTCATCATAGTCAGTCATGAACAAAAACTTGAGTCTCTTGCAGAATATATCATTCGAGTGGAGAAAACAGCCCAACATAGCCAAATTTTGGCGTTTTAAGGGCTTTTAGTATCTACAGATACGAAATATTTATAAAATATCACTCTGTAATAACAATTCGGAGGAGTGACACATATGAGGGTTTCACGATTAGCAATATTAACTATACTTTTTGGGCTGCTTCTAGTCAGTATGGCTAGTGCAGATTCAGTTCGAGTACAACCAACGAATCAAAGTTCT
This sequence comes from uncultured Methanosarcinales archaeon, assembly GCA_964611285.1. Classification (GTDB taxonomy): domain Archaea; phylum Nanobdellota; class Nanobdellia; order Woesearchaeales; family SKGA01; genus SKGA01. Next base: position 23,615 of record CAZSZY010000012.1, on the reverse strand, counting down.
AATTACATATTCTTTGATGAATTAGCATCATATCAACTAACTATTACAAACACGGGTGCTGAAGACAGAGTTTATTCTTGGAGTATGAATCCAGTAGAATGGATTATAGAAGGAAAAAACAGTATGAAAGTAGATGCTGGAACCTCCAGAACCATAGAACTTTTAGTCGGACCTCGACCCTCAAACTTTCGTGGACCAGGACTTTATGTTGTGCCTTTGACCACACAAAACTCTTTTGACGATACGTTTAATTCACAAGTAAATATTCATCTAAGAAGTATTAATGAAAAAGTCTATTCTTACTTAGCATCAGTTGCTCTTGGCGCAAGTATTAACGACCCGCTAGATCCTCGAGAAGATGCAAACATACAAATTCAAATACGAAACAGAAACATCTTAGAAATAGAAGAACTACAACTTGTTATTGACGGAGAAAACTTCTACAAAGAAGATAAGTTTCCTCTTGCAGCATTAGAAGAAAAAACACTACGTTACAAACTAGATATTGATTCTTTAGTAGAACCAGGAACGTACGACCTGCACATCTATATAGTCTATAAAAATAAAACACTAAGCGAAGTAAAAGAAATCTATGAAGTCGGCTCTTACTCAGCAATAGACCGAGATGTAGATCGCTCAAGAAAGTTCTTTAAGATAACAAAAATATCTCAACTCACAAACAACGGAAACGTAGTTAAAGAAGTTGAAATGGATTTAGACCTAGCTTTCTATAAACTGTTATTTACCAATGTAAATATTGAAGCAATAACAGCAGAAAAGAATAGAGGAAAATCCTGGACGCTCGTCTTAGAACCAGATGAAATAGCAACAGTAACCGTCGTAGAAAACTATAGACCACTATTCTATATTTTAGTCCTAGCAATTATGTTCCTCGTATTCTACTTCACCATGCGAAGCCCAATAACGATGAAAAAACAAATCATCGTCACGGGAAAAGATGAAGAAGGAATAAGTGAGATGAAAGTAAGAATTTATCTAAAGAACAGAACGGATAAAGCTTATTACAATCTAAGACTACTTGATAAAGCACCGGCAATTGCAGACATACACGCACCGCAAGGACTAGGTGTAATGGCACCAACAAAGATTGTGAAAACAGAAAAGAAAGGAACCATCATTAAATGGGACTTTGATACTCTGGACGCATACGAAGAAAGAATTGTATCCTACACGATAAAAGCAAAACTGAAAATAATTGGAAACCTGAGTTTACCAGCTGTTAAAGTGAAGTTTGAAAACGTGAAAGGAATAACTCGAACAACACAATCAGGCAAAGCAATTATAGGCACAAAGCAGTAAATAGTGCCCTTTTTCTTATTTTTTTTATTATTCCTTATTGAGTAATCGCGGAAAAAACATTGTTCTTTCCTGGACTTCCTTCGGAAATCTTTATAAATAGGCGATTAGTCTTAAGAGGAAGTAAAAAGGGCTTTTATTCTTATATTCCCCCCTTAGCTCAGTTGGTAGAGCGCACCGCTGTAGGTGTCGTAAGACGTTAACCACTGCATAATGTGGTACGAATGATATACGATCAGCATAAACGGTGAGGTCGCTGGTTCAAGTCTGGCAGGGGGGACCACCCTTTTGGTTACAAAACAGGGGGACTTATTCTATTATTCTAAGAATTATTTATCTAACGCTTTAGTATAAAATTCTCTTTTTGGTTGAAAAATCTCTCCTGTTCTATTTAATTTTTGGAGTATTTCTTCGACTTTTGATTCTTCAAGCCCTTTTGATTCGCAATATTTAACGATTTTTTCTTCAGGAATTTGTTTGAATTCTTTTGTCAAGATGTTAATTGCCTCTCGAACAATGATAATGTGGTTTCGTTGACTGGTAGTAATTCCTGTGGTAATCCTGTCAATATCTATTTTTCTCGTGTCAGGATCCATTTCTTCAAAAAACTGTTCTTTAGAGGTGCCAACATCAATTATTGTTTTTAAGTTTCCATCTTTATCTTCAATTATTTGGCTATATCCTTTTTCAATAAGTTTAATTATGTCGTTATGTTCCAATCCTATTTTTCTAAGTGCATCATATATTTCTTTATACAGAATTTGTCTTATCTCGTTTTGAGATAAGATTTTGATTTGTTTTTCGAAACATTCGTTTAAATCCATCTTCATTAACCCCACTCCGTTCTTTTTTTCAAGAGATACTTCTAATTCATCTCCTGGTTGAATAATATCTGATTCAATTAATGCCTTTCTAATAGAAAGCGCATATGAGTTTCCTACTTTGATAACTTTACCCTTAATTTTAACCATCGTTATAACGAGGGTTAGAACTATTATTTAAACTTTATGATTTTAGTTTATAAATAACTCAGCGATGAGAAATTGGATCTTCCGTTTGACTTATGATGTCTTAGGCAGGGAGATACTTCTTTTGGTGCAGGTCTGGCATAGTTAGAATATTTTATATACAAAAGGTGCTTTGAATCGTTTATGAGTGAAATTTATTTGGAAAAAAGAACTAGAATTATCTTGTTTATAGTCCTATTATTTCTTCCAGTACTTATAATGCTTATTTCAATAAAAATAGGGTTAGCAGAATCTGATGCTTATTATTCTTTATTCTTTATTTTTCCTATCACTGCATTTGGACTATGGATATATGATTGGACAGGTAATATTTGCGCAGGTCATTCATCTAAAAGTAAGAATCCAAAAAAAGGATACTTTGTGGGATTATTAGTTCCTTATTTTTTTACTTTGTTTGTACATATATTTCTTGGATTATTATCGTCAGTTATTCTTACTTGGCTATACAAGAGACGCAGTAAAAAATCACAAAGCAAAAAGAAGTAGCATCTAAGATTTTACTATTTGTTTAGCCAATTAGTCCCCTTTATATTCTTCTTAGGGTGTTACTTCGGCAGGGGGATACTTTCTTATTTTTGATTAATGTGAGGGTCAAAAGATTATTTTCTAAATTTGAAGATAAATTTATAAAGTTCTTCCTGATTATATGCCTTTAATGGGAAAGGGAAAATCATCTAAAAACAGACATTCTTCTAATGGTTCAGATGATTTCAAAAATAAGTTAAAACAAATTTGGTATAAATTTAAGCGTAATTATATGAAATTTGTTCCTATTGTCGGTCTTATTGTTTTACTTTTTTTAGCTCAAGGTTCTAATGCATCAAATGATTCTCAAGATAACCTTCCTTTCAAAGAGAAGATGGCTCAATTGGTTCAAAATATTGGTGATTCAATTATTATTGGTGATACAATTTATTGGTTAACGACAGTTATACTCTTAATTGTTATTTGGACTGGTTATAAATATTGGTTGCTTAGAATTAAGGCTATTAGGTACAATAGCAAATTGCTTGAGAAAGTAGTCGTGATTGCGATGATAGTTATAATTTTAGGTAAGCACTTTAAACTTGATTCTTTTTTAGGTAAAATAGGTGATTGGATAATATTTTTATTGTTATTATATTTGGTGATTGCGGGTTCTTGGTTGTTAGCAAAGATAATAGATAGAATTGACCTGTCTTCAGATTTGTATTGTTGGGGATTGAGATTAGTTGGACTTATTGCAGGCTTTATTGGTATTTTAATATTTGCTTCATCATCAATATCTCTTGTGTTTGCAGATGTATCTGTAGTATCAGGTAATATTTTTTGGATTCTTGGAATTTGTTTGACGTTACTAGGTGTTTTTATGGAGTTTAGGTCTTTTAGAAGATATACTATGATTAAAGTTTGGTGAAAAAATATACTCTGGCAAAAGTAGGCTATTTTATATATTAATAATGGGGAAATTAACAAAATGAATGCTAAGATACTTTTATTCCTAATCATGTTCATTCTGCTTTTTTCTGTTGTTTCTGCTTTAGATTGTCAATATACTATAAATGAAACATATACTGAAGATATTACAAAGCAATTCATAGATGAGGTTGAAGTAGATGTTAGCGAACCCTTTACTTCTATTGAAAACATAAAAGTTTGGAAAGAGTGGCTAGGTTATACTATGGATTATCAATTTAATGTTAAGAATAACTTAGATTATCCTCTTGATTTAACTGTTTCTTGGATAGTTGGTGGTAAGCTTAAATCTCAACAAATTAGTTTGGATCCTTTAGGTTATAAATTAATTAAAGGTCAATATCAGCAGGATTTAGGAGGATTAAGTCAAGATACAATTAAAGTCGAACTTAATAATTATGAAGAACGAATAGAAACAGTACTTAATGAACGAACAGTTTGTGTTTTATGTGATGGGATTACTTGTTTAAATGATGACATTCAATGTAAAGAAAATTCTCAGTGTGGTTCAGGAATTTGTAATATGGCAGGTTTCTGTGGTCACGAAGAAGAGATTATTTGCAATGAATGGCTACCAGGAACTGAAAATTGCAATAATCAATGTTTAACTCCTCTAAGCAAAGCTATTGGCGAACCTTATTCTTGTGATTGGGAATGTAGTTCTAAAACTGGCGAAGAAGGCATTTGTCAAAGAAGTCCTCCTTCAAAATACTTATTTATTGGAATCCTTATTTTACTATTCGGAGTTGGTGCTTATTTTATTATTAAATCTGCATACAAGAAAGGATGGGATAAACAAACTACTGAAATTATTGATGGGGCGACTAAAACTGGAAATGACATTATTGATGAAGCAAAGAAAGAAGCAAAAATGTTAATTGTAAAAGCTCAAACTAGATTAGAAAAATTAAATGATACTTTAGAGGTTAAACAATTCAAAATTAACGAAATAACTAAGGAATTGAAACATCTTAAAAACGAAACAGAAGAAAAAAAGAAACTACAGCAAGAGCTAATGATTTTAAACGAAGATACAGATAAACTCAAAGAAGAACAAATAGTAAAAAGAACTGAATACGAAAAAGAATTAAAAAATTATACTGAAACAAGGTTAAAACATTATCTTAATAAACAAAATTACAAAGTATATCTTAATGAAAATGGGTATGAAGTATTTGCCCGAACTGGAAGTTTATTCCATAGATGGTGGTATAAACAACACAATAAGGGCAAAATACCTAAAGGACATGAAATACATCATATTGACGGAGATAAACTTAATAATAAACTTGAGAACCTTGAAGCATTAAGTGTTGAAGATCATAGAAGAAAACACCGAAATAAGCACAAAAAATAACTTCAAAAATGAAATCTCCAAAATGTTGCAAAATTTGTGATTGTTCATTTTTTGGCAAGATATTTCACTGGACATATTGACCGATTATTTTTATATTCTACCATCTTTTGATGGTTTATGCGTTCTGCTCCTCGTTATAAGAATTACTACACTTTGCAAGAATTAAAGGATAAAATAAAAGAAATAGAAAATTATATTGCTTCTCGTATTGGTTGTGATTTTACTTGGAATTTTACTATGGGTGAAGGTATGAAATATGTTATGGAGTACAATATGTATCTTCGTGAGCGATATCATCAAAGATTAAGAAAAATAGAGAAAGATAACAAATTAGCTAAAAAATAGTTCTTCTTGACGGGATTTGAGTTAATTACTCGAGTCCGGCAGGGGGGATACTTTCTTATTGGGTTATGTCTGACAGGGATACTTTCTTATTTATTAATTCCAATTAAAACGCACTTTTTAAATAATATTGATTATTGTTATACTTCATGGCTTTCTATACTAAGTTGAATAAAGAAGATAAACAAAAATTGATTATAGTATGGGAAAAGTTGGCTAATAAGTATGCTAACTTTAATTTCAAAGCAACAGAAACTACTGAAAAACAGCATGATTACATATTTGAGTTAACTAAACTTCTTGATAGGCGAGATGCATCAACATTAATAGCCTTATTACAAATACTCAATGATAGGGAAGATGATATAATAATTGCTCCCGAACTTCTAAGAGGAGTCGATTATGTTATTTCTGAGAGGAACTATACCTATTTTTCTTGTGAGAGCGTCCCTGATGAGATAATGAATAAACATGATTGTAGAATTGAGGAACTTTATTCTAAAAAAGAGCCTATTGAAGATGATCAACATTATTGTACTGGAACGCATCAATACCTTATTCGTAATAATGATGGAGATCTTATCTTCTTTAATAGAAAGCGAGGCATGGGGAAAGTGAGAGGATGCGAGTAGTTCAGTTTTTTCTGGCAGAAGGGATACTTTCTTATTGTTTTTTGGTGGTTAGGAGGCTGTTTTCTTGTTTTTCTAGTAAATTTTATAAGCTTCAAGCTGTAGAATACACCTATAAGAATCACAATTAAACACTATATAAATGAGGTAACATAAAAATGGTAGATTACGGTAATTTAGGGCGAGACGTACTTGCTAAAATTCAAACACATATCAAACAGGCATATGCAGAAAGTCATGGAAAACTTCGAGCAGATGAAAAAACAGAGCTACATCTTAACAAAGATTTAGATCATGAATTAAAACTGATTTCTGATGAAGTAAGAGTATTAAGTATTGCGATGGATGGTCTTTCTTCTCGAGAATACATGAAAACTAAAGCGCAACATGGTGAGTCCTTGCAAGAAGTTCGAGAAAAAATACTCAAACAAGTATTTCATAACCGAGATAATATCCTAAAAGACATTCAAGAAGTAATGAAACGAATAGATCATGTTGAAAACATTGAAGTGAAGCAAATGCAAATAGAAGTTGAAATGGAGCATATTGATACTGCTTTGAAGAATATGACTTTGGAATCCCGTAAATCTCTTGAAGAACTCCGTGATTGGTTAAAATCAATGAACGCCCATAAAACAGTAGAAGCATTTATGGAACACGCAAATTACTAATTTTTTTCTTTTTAGTTTAAGAAATTCTAATTTTATCTTATGTTTACTAGGTTAAGATATTCTGCAATGTAGTTTCCATAAATTTCATAAACAGGCATGAGTTCTGGATTAATTTTTTGTTTTGCTTTTTCAATAATTTTTTTGGATTGAGTGTTCACATTAAATCCTCTAAATTTACTTTGAAATTCTTCTAAATCAGCAACTACATTATCGACTGATGCTTCTAAACTTTTTGGATGAATATATTCATTTTCTCTTAAGTCAAGTTGAAGAATTGCTTCAGAAACAACATTTATAGGAAGAATTTTTACAAGGTCTAAACAATCTTCTCGAGTGTTATACGCTAACTCTTTTCGTTCATCAGTTTCATTTACTTTGACTGGTTTTCCAAATGAAATGTAAATATCCTCAAGAAAGGTAGATCTCCATTTTCGATAATCTTTAGCTTTGAAACGGTAAGTTTTAGAATTTGCTTCTGCAAAACTATTTATTTCGTATAAAATAGAATAATCCGTGTTCACAGGAATAATATATACATCAGTATTTTTTGCAGCATCAATAATTCCTTGGAATGCTGATGGCGTAAACTCTTTTATCAATCCATCTCTACTTCTTGTGCCTTCAGGAAAAATCATGAAATTTTCATTCTCAGAAATAATTTCTTCAATTGCTTTAATCATTACAGGGATAGCGCTTTTCGGATTGTTTTCTCGCTCTATAGCAAGAGCTCCCATTCTGGAGGTAATGTAATCAAATACTTTTTTTTTCTTTCCTGATTCTTTGTTCACAAGGTTATTTCCCATTGCTACAAAAGGTAAATTGCCATCATGCCAAGCAATAGTATAAGGAACTAGTAATGTCTCCCACATGCTTCTATGTGGACCTGCAAAAACCAACGAACAATTTTTCTCTTTCTTTTGCTTGCTCATCAATTTTTGCGCTTGGGGATGAATATCATATTTCTTAAAAGAAGTTGTTTTGATAGTTGGCCAAAGCGCGGTTTTAGCAAGACCTAAAATGAATGAGTTTCGCTTGTTTGCCTTACTTTTTTTACTCATTAAGAAACACAATTGAGTATAGTTTATATTACTTTATCTTTACAAAAGAGAAGCCAGGATACTCTTTTTCAGCAACACCATCAATTCGTTTACGGAGCCTGTAAATGCTGTTTCCTACAGGTACAACGAGTACGCCATTGATTTTAAGTTGGTCAAGCAATGTATAAGGAACATATGGATATGCTGCACTTACTAAAATACGATCGTAGGGCGCGTAGCGAATGAAACCACCCCGACCATTTACCTTGTGAACATGGACGTGAGCATGCTTTTTAAGCTGTTCTTTGGAGCTAGCAACTAAACTATCATTAATCTCTATGCCATGAATTTCGCCTCCAGAAGCGATTTGTGCAATGAGAGCGAGCGCGTAACCGGAACCTGAGCCAATTTCAAGAATTTTGGCTGTTGGATGGGCGTCAAGATGTTTGAGCATGAACGCAACGGTTGATGGTTGAGAAAGTGTTGACCCATCAGCAAGCTCGATTGCTGTATCTTCATATGCATGATATTTTTGCTTTAAAGGAACAAAATCCTCTCGAGGAACTTTAGAAAACGCGTTGATAATACTAGAAGAAAACCCTTTGCTCTCTAATAGTTCCAACAATTCCTTCTTATGCATCCCAGTCTATTCTAGAGTCTGTAGTATATAAATTCGTCTTTTTTTCAGAACTTTTTTAAATAGCCACCACTAAAGAAGATAAAAGGTAATAAGATGACTGTTCATGTAAAAAAATTTTCTCTGGAAGATCATAAAAAACAAATCCAAGAGTGGATTGAATTTAAAACAAAACATAATATAAAAGACCTTAAAATCGAAACAATCCATAAAGAAATTACGGAGCCAAAACACAAACTTAATTAAACTCGTGTTTTACTTTTTAAAGATATGACGCCTCCTGCAATTAAAGAAAAGTATATGCGAGCTGAGGAGAAAATTCCTCGTTTACGTTTTGGCATGCTTCATAGTTTTGTGGGTCTTTCTGATGGTGTTTCTATTGTTATGCAACAAGTCGAAGACGTTGTAGTCAATAAACTTGGCGCAGACAAAAACAATATTTTCTATTTGGTTGGTAAATCAGGGCTACAACAGAAGCGAATAATTGAGTATCCAGATTTTCACGCGGATGGAGATCTCAACAACCTTGCTAAACGTTGCTATGAAAAAGGTTTTTCTGATACTGCGCGAGGACAACTTGAAGCAGCAATAACTCGCGCTCAAGAAAAAATCAAACAGTTTGTCGATGAACAGAACATAGATGTTATTATAGCGCACAACACTTGCTTCCCAGCAAACTTTATTATGAGTCTTGGCCTAAGTAGATATTATCGAGATGAAATTTTAGCAGGAAGAAAAACACCGAAATACATTTTGTGGTGGCATGACTCGCATTTAGAACGTCCCGCATTCTTATTTCCTGCTAAAGAAATGAAACGTTATGTTGAGGAAGGCATTCCAGGACCATACATTGAATATGTTATTTTTATTAATTCATTACAATATAACGTGGCAGAACCATATTTTCTCAGACTAGACCACAAAAAACCGGGCTTTTATGATAAGATGACAAGAAGTACCAACGTTATTTATAACACAACGGATGTGTTTATAGAAAACTATAACGATCTTAAACAAGAAAAATACCAACACAAAGTTGATACTTTTTTTAAGGATTTTAATCTCCAAACAGTATTTGAAAAAACTAACGTAACGTATGATGAAACGTTATTTATTCTGCAACACACACGCATGGTTTCTCGAAAAAGAATAGACTTTGCCTTAGAATTTTGTTTTGCATTATTAGAACGAAGAAATAGTAATGAAGGTGCGACTGGAAAAAAGAAGGGAATATATTTCTTAATTAGTGGAAATAATACGGCAGGAGAAAAAGAAAAACTCATTACTCTACATAAACAATTAGCGGAGCAATACGAAACAAACTTAGTAACACTCGCTTTTGCTGAAGATGTTGCAACCTCTTTAACGTTTGAAGACTATCCACTTATTTTTGCACGTCTCAAAGGAATAGCAACCTATTTTAGTGAAATAGAAGGTTTTGGCAACAATTTACTAGAAATAATGGCCTCAGGACTTATTCCTATCATTTATGAGTATCCTGTCTATGTAAGTGATATTGAAAAATTTGAATTTAAACTTCTCAGCGTAGATGAATTTACTATAACACCTGAGCTACTTGATCAAATTATAGAACTTATTAACGATAAGAAAAAGCAAAAAGAGTGGATAAATAAAAATATTAAAATACTTAAACGACACTTATCACATAGAACAATAGCAAAAACGCTCAAAAGAGCTATACTCCTTAAACGAACACATTGGAGAAAGATAAAGAAAAGGTGAAGATATGGGTAAGTTATACGAATGCGCAATAATTCTTGGAGGAGGCATACAAGAAGATGGAACGTTGCCACCTTGGGTACTCAAACGACTGAACAGAGCAAAAGAACTCTACGATGAAGATTCAGTTCATCACATAGTACTCTGTGGGAAAGGACGTGGGGAACCAATGATTAGTGAAGCACGTCTTATGAAACATTACCTGCGAGAAAAAGGTGTTGCTCCAGAACATTTAGATTTTGAAGAACGATCAGAAGATACTTGGCAAAATGCATACTTTGCACGAACCATGGTAGTAGATACTCACCATTGGGAACGAATTCTTGTTATCACTAGTAATTTTCATCTGAAAAGAACAGAAGACATTTTTTCATTTGTATTTGGTGATGCCTATGACTTATACTTTGAAGGTATAGGAGATGAAGAAATAGAACAAGGTGCACTTTCTAAACGAAAACAATTCGAAGCGGAATTAATGGAATATATTGAAGTTAATGTGTTTCCAAGAATTCGTCAAGGTGACTTACCTGCATTTAAGGAATTCTTTTTTGATCCAAAGAATAAGTATTATCAAGAATACAAAGACTTTGTGAAGTCACTTAATCAAAAACTACGGACCTTATACTAATGACATTACCTCTTTATTTTGCACCAATTAATACATTAGGAAATGCTCCTTTCAGACATATTCTTTTAACGAAAGGAGCAGACTTTGTTTTCTCAGAGTTATTAATGGCGCAAAAACTTCACGAAGAGTATTACAAAAGAAAACTGCAATTGCCGCCAGAAGATATTTCTAAAACCATTTTTCAAATTGGTGCAGGAACAAAAGAAGAAGTAACTAATGCCGTTTCTTTTCTAACAAAACAAGTATCAGGAATTAAAGAAATAAATCTTAATATGGGTTGTCCACAATCAACTTTACAAAAAAATAATGTTTGTGGCGGACTTCTTTTGCGACAAGACCTAATGCGAAACGTAGCAACAACACTTGTAATAGAGTGTAAAAAAAATAATATTCTTCCCAGTGTTAAACTTCGCTTAGGTACGGATGAAGAACACATTCTTATTACTGATTATACGCGCTTATTATCAGATGCAGGCATACAAAAAATTTATATTCATCTCAGACCACTTCGCTATAATTACACTCATCCTGTTCTTATTTCGCCTGTTATTGGTCTGCAAGAAAAATTTCCAAACATAGCAATTATTCTTAATGGCGATATTGACTGTTTTCAAAGTTACAAAGAACTTACTTCAAAAGCAAGTTGCAAAGGTGTTATGATAGGTCGAGCAGCACTTTCCAACCTACTTATTTTTGAACAAATAAAAAGAGAACAACCTTCTACACAAGGGCCTTATGATCCTCTCGCAAAAGATTCAGAATTAGTGCAAAAAGGTCAACACATAGTAATGAGTGAAACAAAAAAGCAAGTTATACTAGAATTCTTAGCACTTTCAGATGAATTGCCCTTATCCGTTGTTAAATCAAATTTATCCTATCTTACTAAAGGCGTCTCTGCAAGAGGCGCGTTTATTGGTGCAATATCTCCAGAAAAAGATAAAACAGTTATAATAGAAAGATTTAAAGACCATTTCTTTTCATAAATCACTATGAAAATAGGATTTGACCTTGATGGTGTACTTGCGGAATTTACAGTAAGTTATTTACAATACTATAACGACAAACATAGCACACATTATACTCCGACTGAATTTGAACACACGCATTTCTCAGAACGACTGGGGATGACTTCTGATGAAGTAAAAAAAAGTATTACACACTTCTTTCACTCACCTTTTGCAAAAGCAATTATGCCTGTGAAACGTGCTCAAGAAGTACTTAAAGAATTAGCAGAAGGACATGAACTGCATGTTATTACTTCTCGACCAGTATCAGTTTCAAAAATAACTTTAGACTGGCTTAACGATTTTTTCCCAGACTTATTTACTAGCATTCACTTTAGTAGCGATTGGGTATTACAACCAGAAACAAATAAAATGAAAGCAGACTTTTGTTTAGATTTAGGAATTGATATTCTTATCGAAGATTATTTACCCTATGCTGAAGAATGCGCAGTTTGTGTAAGAAAAAACATTTTACTTTTTGATAGACCCTGGAATCACAAACCAATAAAAAAACCAAATATAACGCGTGTTGCAGACTGGTCTGCTGTGCTTAAGTTCATTAACGAAGTTTCTTTATAAATCATCAGTGTTCACTACAACACACATTTTTAAATCTGGACGTATTTACATTTTTTATGGTACTTCAAGATCGTTTTAAACGAAAAGGCGTTCGAGAACAATTAGAACCTTTACTGGGCTCTTCAGGCATCTCTTGGGGGCAGTATATACATAACAAAGATGAAGTAACCAAACAACTCGTTGATGAAAAAAAAATCCTGACTTTCTCAGAAAAATTCAAACCAAGGCCTTACAGTTACAAAGTGCATGATTTAGCGAATAAACTAGATAAACTAGATACTGAAAATCAAATAATTTTAATTCCTGCTGGAGCAAAATTATTTAGGCCTGGTCCTGTTCGATCTATGCTAAAAAAAGGAGCAACTATGCAAGTTCGTTTCCATAGAAAACATCCTTTAGACTTAAAAGACTCATTCAAACAATCTTTACAAGAAGTTCCTGAAACAAAATTTTATAATGGATGGGATTTTCAAGGAGTCAATTATTCGACACAGAAATTCAGAATTGTTTTGTTATATGATCAAATTAGAGCGCAATTAGCTTTAGAAACATTTGATGATGAAGATTTTCAAGTAAAGCCTTATTGTTCTTTTATGCCTGAGAGAAGCAAGCTCATTGTAAAAAACATTCCTTCTTTTGAAACTGATGTGCCTTATGGTAGTCTTTTAATTGATGGTGTTGTTTTAGAAGAAATTGCAAAAGAAAATCCAGCAAGAACATTTGACTTACAAACAAAAGGTGTTGGTGAGCGAGGCATTTATGAAAGTTTGAAGTTTGGACGAGACTTTTATGATATGAATGAGAAATTAGTACAAGCACAAAGGAAAGGTGCAACCGGGCGTCTTGGTTATGAAGAAATAATTGACCATCATGTAATTCTTGCAATGCATTTAGCGGAGCGTGATTTGGCAACTAGAAAAATTAATATTTATAATCCTTTTATCAAAGCAAATGAAGCAACCATTAATATATTTAACAAATTACACAATAATGTTCTTATAGACTCGTATAGAAAAGACGGAATTAAACGCTCGGAATTGGATATACCTCATATGGAAAGCCTTTTATGGAATCAAATTGGTTATGAGAATACTGATCGTGTCAAAGAACGCAGAGCAAAAGAACGGAAATAATTATTGTAATTCTTTTTGCAGAGAAGTAATTTCTTCGTATGTTTTTGCTAAGGAAAGATTAAATGCAATATTTTCTTTTAAACGCCGAGACATAACAGGTATGTTTTGAATACCATTATATGCTTGAGAAATACTTCCTAATTGATTTGTTAATTGTTCGTAAAATCTGTTGTAAGAAATCATGTTTTCATTTTCAAACAAAGCTGATTGTTTCATACCTCTTTCTTCGAGTTGTAACTCATTTTGTTTTATTTTTACATCTTTTTTTAATTGACGTTTATACTGTGGATTAGTCATTAAAGGAAATAAAAATTCGATTTGATATTGTTCAGGTAAAGAATTAACGGCGAGTGCTCCGTCAGCCGTAATAAGCTGCGCGTTAATCATATCTTGATATACTTCTGGCAAGTCTAATAATGCCATTGTTTTCTTAAGTTTTCCTGGAGTTCCTAAATGTCTGTTTTCTTGTAAAAAATCATCGAGTGTTAGGCAGTTATTATCTGCTTCTGCTTTTTTTGTAGCAAGATCATACATACGATGTAGCATTGCAGAACGCTCAAGAATAGTATCTTGTTCATACATATCTTCAATGGCTTGATAAATTTTAGTTTCATACGGTTTTAGGTCGTCACGAACGAATGCCTTAAAATAACCTGTCTTTGCAAGAACACATGCTTGATAACGAGAATTGCCAACAACAATACGATACATTGGTTTACCGCTTCTTGAACCCACAGGAATAACTAAACCGGGTTTTACTTGACCATATTGGCTAATCTTTTTTGTAAGTAAGTCAATAGAATTTTTGTTGTAATGACTACGCACCTGCTCTTCATCAATAACAATCTGATCAAGAAGAATAAACTCAGGTTTCTCACCTACTGCTTTAACAACAATAGGTTCTTCACGATTTTCTTTAGCAGTTTTACGAATAATACTTTCTTCAAATGTTTCTTCTTTGTTAGAATCAAAATATTTGTCAACAGCTCTTTGTGATTTCTCGTTGCTTTTATTAATATAGCCTAGAAGACCAAGAGCAATATGTTCTAAAAAGTCATCAATGCTTTTATCATTGATTTCAAAATCTTTCAAACCTTTTTTTAATTCAGGAAAACGTCTTATGAGTTGTTTTGCTCCAGAAACATAATGTTTTGTTTTCTGCACTTGTTGATATATAGGATTCTTTTTTATTGATTGCGCTTGATAATTCTGAGCTAACAAAAATGATTCTTGTTTTTTCTCTTCATATTTTGAAAGCAATAAACCATAAAACGTTGTGTGACTAAGCGCAGTATCCTCTGCTTCTAACTTGTCTAATTTTTGAGTTTGCTTATGCTTGTTTCTTGCATGAATAAGTTTAACTTCTTCTCGTTTTTTTGCTTTAACTTTATCTTCAGTATCGCGCATTAATGAATAAAAGTTCCATTGGTCATCGTAATCTTCAAACGTTCTTGCAATGGCATGTAATCGTTTAAACGACTGAGAATTTCTTCTTCTCTGATTTTCTTCTAAGACTCGAGGATCCATATTAGCAACGGATAAATATTGCCGTATGGTTTTTTTATTACGACACATAACTTCCGCAGTAAGGCCTAGCGCATTGCTTTTTGCTTTTGGAGTAATAATTTTTGCAGTGCCGTCAGGCGTAAGTACTGAAAATTCATCAACCAAACCATCAAAAATATCTTTACCAAGCGCGGCTATATCTTCATTATCAATTTTAGTCTTAGTTGCATTAAGATCAATTTCCATTTGGAGCTTGAGCAATTCTGGAACATCATAAAGAATTTCAACAGGCATGAGGTCTGCACCTTTTCTAAAATTAGACCAGAAACGACCACGACCATCAGTATCGATAATTTCTCCACCGTCACGAGTGAGAAGAATAGGTTCTAATTGACCATATTTTTGAATGGACATGCCAAGTTCATCAGTAAATTTGAACGTGTGTGTACGATAGTTTTTTCGAAATAAATCCAGAAGAATTGTTGTGGGCACATACATGAATTTTTCAGGGTGTTGCGCATGCTTGTGAGGAATGTCCGGAGTTTCATGCATATGTGCTAGAATTTCTTCATCTGTACTTTTCATTACTGTTTCTAAATCCATTCCAAACCCTAATAACCCAAATTCTGGCTCGCTATAAAAACCTTCTGAAAGGGTTTAAAAAGGGCTTCAGGGCTTGTGATAAGGAAGACCCTTATTGATGCTTAGTGCTCTATATATTTGTTCTAAGAAGACAACTTGAGCCAAATCATGCATCATAGTTAATGGGGTGAGTGAGAATAAAGAGAATTCTTGCTTGAGTTTTTGATTAAATCCTTCGGCAGGACCAAGAATAAAAGTAATATGCTCTTCGTCGTGAGATGAGATTGTTTTAGCAAACTCTTCAGACGTTTGGGGTTTTCCTTCTTCACTAAGTAGAATTATCTTTTCTTCGCCATGATCTTTTGCGTACGTTCTGATCTTTATTTCAACATCTTGATTTTTTAGTTCAATAAGCTCAATTTTTGCAAGATGAGATGCTCGCTTTAGATAATCTTGTTGTAAACTTCCAAGATTATTATCTTTGACTTTTCCGAAGGTTATGATACGGATCATAGTAATTTTTGCCTTTTTGCTATGTTGCGCTTAACGCGGCATTCAACGATTGAATTTGAATCGTTGCTACTCTCGGGTTTGACTTAATCTTTATAAATGATTGTAGGTAAAAAATGAGTATGGCGTTAGATGTAGCTTTGCTAGCATTAACAGGTCTTTCAGTCTTGCTTGTGGTTGGCTTAGTATTAACTATTGTTGCAAAGCGATTAAACATCTCCAGTCTTTTTTTACTTCTTATAGGTGGATTTATCTTAAGCATCTTACAATCCAAAGGCATAATTAATCTGGTGTTCTCAAGTACACTCTTAATTTCCTTGGCGTTAATCACATTAGTCGTTGTTGTGTTTGATGGTTCAAGTAAATTTACTCTGAAACGAGTAGAAACGTACTCTATTTCTTCGTTGAAAGTCATGCTTTCGTTTATTATATTCTCTGCACTTGTATTAACACCGTTTATCTCGCTTCTCTTTTTTGGATCACTACGTCTTCAAGAAGTTCTATTTAGTTTTATTATTGCAGTAACTATTAGTGGAACTGATCCAACAAGCATTTTTCGTCTCATCAAATACTCGGCAAACAAAGCAGTACAAATATTAGAATTAGAATCAATTTTTAACACACCATTTACTATTATCTTACCTCTTATTGCAGTACAAATTATTCAAAACGCAGGAAATGATACACTTTCCAGCGTAATATTAGGACAACTATCGCCACTCGTCTTGCAAATTACAGCAGGAATTGGTGTTGGTGTTCTCTTCGGATTTTTTGTTTCTAAATCTATGAAAAAATTCTATTCAAAAGAACTCAGTCCAATTATTCTTCTTGCCTCATCACTACTTGCATATATACTTGCTGAATTAATTGGTGGTTCGGGTGTCTTATCTGTAGCAACCATGGGTCTTTTCTTCGGAAATACCATTATACGAAATAAAGAAGATTTACAACATTTCAATGAACTACTTGGTTCTATATTTGTCATGCTCGTCTTTGTACTTGTAGGGTTCCTAGTAGATATTAATTTTAGTTTTGGAATTATTATAAAAACAGCTCTACTCTATTTACTAGCTGTCTTTGTTCGCTTCCAAGTTATCAGCGCGACCATACCTTCAGCAAAATTTACTTGGAAAGAAAAATTATTCATGACTTTACTTATTCCAAAAGGAATAGCTGTTGCTGTAGTTGTATTTAGTTTAGCAGTTCTAGAATTTGATGCGGTTTTACTGCCTTTAATGACTGTGACAACACAAGTTATTGTACTAACGATGACGCTTTCACTTCTTGTTGCAACACTTGTTGGACGATTTAGTCATTATCTGCTTCGTCCTCCAGAAACACAAGAAGAAAAGAAAGATGAAAACTCTCCAGGAATAATTAAAGCAGTGATGAAAATAGAAGAAGATGCAAAACAAGCAATAACTGTTAAACGAAAAGAAAATTCTAGACTAAAAGTGAAACCAAAAATTAAGACAAAAAAGAAATAATCTTATTCTAAAATAGCTTTAATTCGTCGAATACCTGCAGCGCTACTTTCTTCCTTCTTAATCTTAAAAGTTCCAAGCTTGCTTGTATTTTCAACGTGAGGACCATTGCAAATTTCTTTAGAAAAGTTACCCATGCTATACACCCATACTTCTTCAGGATATTTTGCGCCAAACTCGGCTTGAGCGCCACACTTTAGCGCGTCATCAAGTTTCATTTTTTCTTTTGTGATAGGAAGTCCTGCTTGAATTTGCTTATTAACCAAATCAATGATTTTTTCTTTTTCCTCGTCAGTTAATTTTCTATCGAAGTTAAAATCAAATCGTAAACGCTTAGAAGTAATGTTTGAGCCCTTTTGTTTGATATCATCACCTAAGACTTGACGAAGCGCTTGATTGAGCAAATGGGTTGCAGTGTGCAGTTTAGTAGTTGTTTCTGAATCATCGGCCAGACCACCTTTAAATTTTTTCTCGGCACCAATACGAGAAAGCTCTTGATGTTTTTTGAACTCTTCAGCAAATTCTGTGAGAAGTTTTTCTTCATTAATAATAGTTTTATTGTATGCTTCTTTCACTTCTTCAACTATCATCTCAGGAGGCATACCTTGACTTTGGAACATATCAAATAACCATTTAACTTCAAGAGTAATTTCTTTCCTCCCTTCAGATCGCCATTTTATCATAGCGAGATTTTTTTCATGTTGACTAGTAATTTTTGCTCCCGTTTCTTTAAGCATGAAGCCAGTCATTTTTTTCTCAATATTTTTAAGACCTTTAATTATAGTTTTTTCAAACTTTTCAGTTTCTTTTTTGAGTTCGCTTCTGATGAAGTCTTCGTTCTCGCGAAGCTCGACGTATTGATCACCAAATGCTGTTAAGACTTCTTCTGCAACTGCAAGGACTGCTTCAGTCATATCGCACTCTACTTTAAGAAGATGAAAATGACGGATGCTACGACGAATAAAGCGTCTTAGGATGTATCCTTGATCAACATTAGAAGGGGCAATACCTTTAGGATCGCCAAGAATAAATGTTGCGGCTCGCATATGATCAGTAATGACACGAAGAGAAAACTCTTGCTCTTTTGTTGACTTTGTAATACTTGTTAGTTTTTTTACTTGCTCCATAATTGGTTTGATGGTTGAGATTTCAAAGATTGTTTCTTTACTTTCTAAAATCATAGCAACACGCTCAACACCTAAACCAGTATCAACATTTTTTTGCTCAAGAGGTGCGAAGGTGCCATCTGCTTGTTTATTATATTCCATAAACACGTTATTCCAGATTTCAACCCATTTATCATTATCATCATTAAAACTATCAGGAATTGGCTCATCACTATTCCAGTAAAAAATTTCTGTATCAGGACCACAAGGACCAGTTTCTCCTGCAGGGCCCCACCAATTATTCTTTTTAGGAAAAAATGCTATTCTTGCCTGCGAAATACCTAAATTTTTCCAAGCATTTGCTGAGGCGTCATCTCGAGGAGCATTATCATCACCTGCAAAACAACTTATGGCAAGTTTCTCTGCAGGAAAACCAAGTTCACCAGTTAAGAACTCAAAACTCATTTGAATAGACTCTTCTTTAAAATAATCACCAAGACTCCAATTACCTAGCATTTCAAAGAAGGTAAAATGAGTATTATCACCAACTTCATCAATATCACATGTTCTGATGCATTTTTGTACATCAGTTAAACGCTTGCCAGCAGAATGCGGTTGTCCTAAAAGAAAAGGTACTAAAGGATGCATACCTGCCGTTGTAAAGAGGACGGAGGCGTCGTTTTCAGGAAATAACGAGCTACCAGCTATACGCGTATGGCCTTTTCTTTCAAAATAATCTTGATACGTTTCTTTGAGTTGTTTTGCATTCATCTTACAAGGAAAATGTACGAGGATGTTGTTTTTAAGCTTTTTGGCATCTTTTCCCTTCAGAGATAGGGAAATATTTAAAAGGGCAAAGGTCTAAAAAAATCTTAATGAAGATATATTTAGTAAGGCAAGCAGAAACCTTAGGTAACAAAGAAGGCCGTTACGGGGGCTATGACACTAATTTGACAGGATTTACTGACCGAGGAAATGATCAGCTTGCTAAACTTAATGAATTCTTTGCTGATAAAAAAATTCATGAAGTCTTCTGCTCACCAAAAAATGCTTGTTATCAAACTGCTCAAAAAATAAAGACTTATCTTTTTGCAACTGTTATGCAATTAGAAGATATCCAAACAGGTCTTTTTGCTGGAATGAATAAAAAAGAAATTGAAGAAAAATTTCCTGAAGAAGCAATGCAACGAGCAGAGAATATCTATGAACATTCTTTTCCTCAAGGAGAAAGTTTTAAAGATTGTGAAGAACGTGTTATGAAATGGTTTTCTACTATTCATTTAGTGCCTGATAAAGAATATTGTTTAGTAACACACTTGTCACCAATTCTTATGATACTTAAAAACGTACTTAACAAACCATTTGAAGAAATTAAAAATACATTCCTCGCTCCAGGTAGTGTGAGTACTATTCACAAAGAAGGAGATAAATGGGTTGTTGATGAGCTCAACAAAGAACTTGTTGACGCGAGCGATCTTAAAGCGCACATGACCTCCATTAAAAAAAAATAATTTTTTCTTACTTTATTTTTTAATAATCTTAAGATTGCGAGAACTTGTTGATATTCTTTTCAATCCATTTTTCTGCACGACATAATTATCTTCAATACGAATACCGAACTTAGTAGTGTATTTGCCGGGTTCAACAGCAATAGTCATATTTTCTTTAAGCTTATCTTTACCAACTAAAGGCATTTCATGTACTTGTACGCCTATGCCATGGCCGAGCGCGTGAGGAATTTTCCAAGGATTTTTTATAATGCTTGTGCCTGCTTTCAGTGTTGTTTCAAGTTCTAAGAGATAGTTTTGCACTTTCTTATACTCTTGCATTTCAGCAATAGTGGGCTTTCCCAGATAAACAGTTCTAGAAATATCTGCACAATACCCATTATATTTTACACCAAAGTCAATAATGCAAAATCCTTTTTGTAAAGATGTTTTTGGTTTTGGTTCATAATGAGGATTAGTTGCGTGTTTACCACTTGCAACAATAGGATCAAATGAAAGTTCTCCTTCTGCTTTTAGTGTTTCAATTTGTAAAAACTGTAACGCTTCATTTTCATACTTCATTTTAGGAAGGACTTTGTAAAGCTTTGCAAGGATGGTCTCTGTAATTTTTGCTGCTGCTTTCAAATAATTAATTTGTTGCGGTGACTTTTTATTTATTTTTTCTAATAAATCTTCTTCTGCATCAACAAATTTAGCGCCTTTTATCGTTCGCCTAAAAAATTTCAATCCTGCAACACTTAAATGACGTTTATCATAACCAACAATTTTTGGTTTTACTTGTTTGAAGAATTTTCCAAATTCTACTAGCGTAAAAGGTTTAGATGTAAATTTAGTTGACTTTGGAGGTTTTTCTAAAGGTGAATGAAAGAAAACAGTTTTTCTTCTAGGAAAAAGTACAAGTACACCCATATCGGCTTTGATGCCTATAAAATAGCGAATGTATGGTTCATCAACTGCTTCAGTCTTTAAGATTATGATACAGTCAGGTTTTGGTTTGGTTTGTTTAGTTGTTTTCATTTTCAAATAACATGTCGTGTTCTTTTGTTTGAGGATAGGTTTTAAAAAATGACCTCTTCAAAAAATCATCTTCACTAAATCCTAACTTCTCGGCAACAGCATAAATGTTCTCTTTACTTCCTTCTATTTCTAGGTACGTTGGAATAGTTGCCATGTGAACTATTTCTACAGAGCAATCGTTTAATGAGTAGTATTTGCGTTTTATTTCATAAAGTTTTTCTTTTTGTAGGCCTAGACCAAAGAAAATCTTTTCCATTTCGACCGGATTAGAAATTTCTTCTTCAATTTCTTCGCGATTGCGAACACCATTTTCTTTCTTAGCAAGTTTTCGTTTGATAGTAACCCATGATTTATTATTTTCTTTTCTTATTCGAATAGCTACTTTTTCCGTTTCGTTCGGATTAATATAATATTGATTAGTTTGAAAGACATCTTTAACAACTTTTGCGTGTAATTCGGTTAATTTAGCTTTTACCACTTCAACATCAATGTTAAGAATTTTAACTTCTATTTCATTCGTCAAGGTCTGTTTCCTCACCTGCTTCACACACACTTAAAAATCCAGTTTCTTCGTCGTTCTTTCTCAGATAAATACTTCGCCCATCAACCATTCTATTTTCTTCTTTGTTAAGACCTATGAATTGCTCGGGTGTTTTTCTATTATAATCTAAAGCATTAATGTCACCATTATTATCAAGCATGAGTTCTTTGTTTTTTTCAAAGTCAATCCACGTGTGCCAGCCATCATCTTTTTTGAATCGCTTGTGCACAAAAAGTGTTACTCGAGATGGTTTATGTTCCATAATGAGTTCGTAGTCTTCAAGGAATGGCGCTAATTGTTCAGAAAACTCAACAATTTCACTATGATTAGGCATGTGTTCTCGCTTCATACGATTACGACTTTCGCCAATGTGCATGTATGCTTTTACTTCAACAAAGTCAGCATCTGCTTTCTTAATACTTTCTGCGTAGCTTTCTGGATTATTATCATTAAGACCTCTTATGACTGTTATACGAATTGTAGTTCTTGCTTTCTTTTTTCCAGCTTCTTCTAAACTTTGTTGGAAACGCTCCCAAAAATCCTCGTATAATGGTTTATCGATTTGTTTTAGTAGTTCTTTATTTGGTGCGTCAACGGAAAGATATAATTGTGTAACCGGATTAAGTAATGATAGTTCGTGCGCGTGTTGGGCGTTTGTTACAAGAAATGTTGAGATGCCTTTCTCATTAAAAAGATGTAGGAGTTCATTAAGACGAGGATACATAATAGGTTCTCCTGTAAGTGAAAGCGCGACATGTTTTACATCTCCACTTTGCTCGAATGCTTTCTTAATTGCTTTTTCGTTGCCACCATATCCTTCAAGAAGTTTTTTCTGAGCATGTAAACTTCCTTCCAAAATAACTTCTGGTTCATCAACATTCCAAATCCATTTCTTTGATACTGGTGCTTTATAGTCTCTCCAACAAAATATACATCGGTTAGCACAACTAATAGATGTTGTCATTTGTAAACATTGATGACTCATAATGCCGTAGAATTTAAGTTTATAGCAACCACCTTTACCGGTGAGCATGTTCTTAGTCCAACCACATATTTTTACAGCGCTGTGGCTACCAACAATACGATATTGTTGCTTTTCAAGTTTTGCACGAGAGTTTGCATCAAGCATAATATCTAGTAAAAATTGGGTGTTTAAAAAGGTTGTGTAGCTAGCATAAGTTTTTTCGTTCTCTTGATGTGAGAATCATTTCATTTTCAAGAAGATTAAGAACGTCTTCTAAAGAGCTTTGAAGAACAAGCGAATAGGATGAAGAAAGCATTCTTTCTTGGAGTAAATCCATTTTTAAATCCTCTGCACGACCACCAGGACCTAATTTATATTCTTCATTAAACTCAGGATCTGCCAAAGTATAATTGTGCTTTTTAGCGTATATATCTGCAATATAACTTAATTTTAGCAAGACTGGATCTGTTCGATACTTATTAAAATAATTCTGAAGAGCAGTTGCGGGATTTCCTGAAGGCAAGGTAAATTCCATACTTGTTATATGAGTCTTATTATATAAAAAACTTGTTTATTCTAACTCTGCAATTGTAATATCTCCTGCGAGGAGTTGTTTTAGTGTATCTTTAAGTTCTGTTATTGCTACTCGTTTTTGCATACCTGAGTCTCGGTCTCTCACTGTTACTTTCTGATCTTTCTCTAACGTGTCAAAGTCATACGTCACACAGAATGGCACACCCATAGAATCGGCTCGAAGATAACGTTTACCAATTGTGCCACTTTTATCGTATAATGCAATAAAGTCTTTTTGTAGGTCATTTTGAACATTAATATTATATT
>CAZSZY010000011.1:11385-28448 GCA_964611285.1 uncultured Methanosarcinales archaeon | reverse complement strand
CTTTAATTTTTTAAGAATTTCTTCTTCATGAGATAGTATAATATGTGGTACAAGTAGTTTCTTTCCATCTGTTGCTAAGAATACTCCTAAAAGAGATGTTCCTGCAATAGTTAATCGCACTACTTCTACTCCGAAGATTTCTGCTAGGTCTTTGTCTGCCGTCTCGTTTACTTCATGACCTACTAAGACCATATTATCTAAAGGAAGGATGTAAAGTCCTACAAGACTGTTTCCTTGAACTGTTAATTTTGATACATGCATAAAGGTCAGCTAATAAGAACTAGTTTAAAAAGGTATGCGCAAATTTAGATAAATTCTCTATTAAGCACATGTACTTCAATATCTCCAAAATGTTCTTTTTGCAATAAATCAATTTTTCGTTGATTATCTAAGTGTAGAAGGGGTAAGAAAGTAAATACTTTGTCTTGTTTTGATTGTCCTGCAAGAAGGTCATGAAAATATATTTTTGTTTTCTTTTTGGTAAACATTTTTCGTAGTTGACCTTGGAGTATATTCATTGTTTCTGTGAGGTCAAAAGATTTCGTTGGCACGACAGTTGTTTCTTCTATTTGTACTCGAGATAATGCTCGTTGTCGCTTAACATCAGTTTCTAATGCTTGCTCAAGTGCTTCTACGAGGTCAAAGACAGAGACTTTTCGCTCTCGTGGTTGCGGCGTTCTTGGTACGAGTTTTCGTTGATTATTAAGAAAAGAGTTGATGTCTGTTTGTTCAAATTCAAAACCATCTTCAAAAAGGTCTTCTTCCATACTGCCTGTGCCGTTAATTAAATCATCAAAGCTTTGCAAATCATCAAGTAATAATTTATCACTTTTGAGTTTGAGCAGAAGACTACTCGTAAGGACCATTTTTCCACCAATTCTAAAATCCATTTCTCGTAATTTGCTGAGCATGCTAATGAATTTTTCAGCGAGAAGTGAAACGTCTATATCCCAAGGGTTCATATTTTCATTTCGAACTAAATCGTAAATAAGCTCTTTCCAGTTTAAGTCATCTTCTTTGAGAACTATATCTATTACTTTCTCCTGAGAAGATCTGGCGTCTGGAAGTGGCGTTGCGGTAGTTGCATTCATAGTGTCTAACCTTGGATTGACTTAAATAGTATATAAATATACTGATTTGGCTACTGACAATCTCACCCAACTAATCCTTAAAATAAGAATGGTGGGTCCAGCCGGAAATTCGACGCAGTCGAATGCAGGAAATCTGCACAGATTTGCGCTCTCGAACCGGCGATCAATGCCTTGTAAAGGCACTGTCATAGCCACTAGACCATGGACCCATTACTTGTAAGCAAAAGAACGAGTAGTTTATTTATAAGCATTTCTCTACAGAAGTAGAAGTAATCCAGAAACTAAACCGTAATATAAAATTCTTAGAAGCGAGCGTATTTTGCTTTTCGTCCTAGCTCTTCTTCTATTCGAAGCAGTTGATTATATTTTGCAGTTCGCTCACCACGTGCTGGAGCGCCTAATTTTATTTGTCCCATACCAAGTCCTACTGTTAAATCAGAAATATACGTATCTTCTGTCTCGCCGCTTCGATGACTTACCATGACATTCCATCGTGCTTTTTGCGCTAAATATGCACTTGCAAGTGACTCAAAGATTGTTCCTACCTGATTTATTTTAAGAAGCAAAGCGTTACAAAGATTTTGCTCGATTGCTTGTTTTACTCTAATGGGATTTGAAACTGTTAAGTCATCACCCACAATTTGTAAGTTTTCATGATGCGCCATAAAACCTTTCCACGATTGAAAGTCATCTTGCTCAAACGGATCTTCAATACTAATAAGAGGATATTTTTCGGTTAATCGCGTATACATTCGAGCTAGCTGAATTGGTTTAAGTTGTTTTGTTGTATAAGTTTTATTTTTATGATAAAATTCGCTTGCTGCAGGATCCATTGCAATTGCAGTTTTCCTATCATGACCAGTATTTTCCAATGCTTTCATAATTAAGTTTAATGCTTGGTCAGGACTACGTATTGGTGGGGCAAACCCTCCTTCATCACCTACATTAACTGCTTCCTTACCATAACGTTTTCGAATAATATCTTTAAGTTCGTGATACGTTTCGGAAACAATCTCGGTTGCTTCACTAAATGATTTCGCTTTTACAGGTGCAATCATAAATTCTTGAAGTTCAAGTTCATTTCCTGCATGAACTCCTCCATTAATAACGTTTGCAAAAGGAATAGGTAGTGTTGGAGATTTTGTATGAAAGTCATTCGCTATTTGTTTGTATAAAGGAAGATGATGTTCTTGCGCTAGTGCTCGACTAAATGCCATGCTTAAAGAAAGAATTGCGTTTCCTCCAAACTTTGTTTTATTTTTTGTGCCATCAATAGAAAGTAATAGTTCATCAAATTCTTGTTGGTGTGTGAACTCTTTTCCTTTTAGTGATTTTGAAAGTGTGTTAACTGAAGAAATTGCTTTAGAAACACTTTTTCCACCGTAAGATTTTTTTCCGTCTCGAAGTTCTAATGCTTCGTGAACTCCGGTTGATGCACCACTTGGAACTATTGCTCTTGCGGTATAATGTTTAGTTATTAGTTCTGTTTCTATAGTGGGATTCCCACGTGAATCAAGAAGTTGTCTTGCTCTAATTTGTTTTATTTTCACTCATGACCAACCCATTTATACTCTACAATTTTTTTGCATATTTAAATATTTTTATTGTTTATCTTGCATTTGATTAAACTATTCACTTTTTTATTTCTTACCTATTTCTGAAAGGAAGTTCATATATTGACTAAAGTCTTCTGTTGCTTCTTGATGTTCTTTGCTTTTTCTTCGGAGTGTGAAAAGTACAAAAAGTATGAAGAGCAAGAATATTGTTAAGGTGCTTGTTTTTAGGAATGTTCGTAAAGTGGATTTCTTAGGTGTTTCTTTTCGTGATAGCTCAGATTCCACTTGCTTAGATACCAAAGGAAACTTCTCATTACTTTCTGGCCATACGATATCTTCTCCTGAAACAACTCCTCCCGTCGGACTTTCAGATTCGGATTTAACGTCTAGAAGTTTAGTGGTGTTAATAATAATATCAATAACACTTGTTGAAATGCTCACACCATCATCTAATGTGATGGTTACACTATAATTTGTATTAGTAAAATCATGATAAATAGTACACATATCTCCAAAAATATTCATTCTGTCAAAAAAAGTATAACTGCAAGTATAAGCATCACCATCAGGGTCATGAGAAAAGTTTTCTATGTGGAGTAATGTTGGCAGGTCTGCTTGTGTTACAACATATTGCGCGTCCAAAACAGGAGCAGAATTAATTGTGGTTGTATTTACATCTGCTGCCAATGCTACAGGAACAAGTAACAGAAAAAATAATGCGAACAATAGTAAATATTTCATCCTCTTTTTCTTCACAGTTTTATTTTTAAATTTTTTCTAGTAGTTTTTCGCAGATAATTATAGCATAAAAATCTGTTAATTATTTCTTGCGTATGCTCTTACTAAATATTGATCGACCATACGTAACGTGTTAAAATATGCACCATTAATTGCAATTGCTCGTCGCATCACAGCCATATATTCGTCATTATCTTGATAAAATAAAGGTACAATTTTATGTTCTAACTTATCATAAATTTGATTTGCATCTTGCCAATTAAGTTTCTCGTAATCTTGCTCGTATTCTATTTCATTACCAATGCCCCAACCAGTGACGTCTTCTAAAAGTCCTTCAATCCACCAACCATCTGGAACGGATAAACTTGGAACGCCGTTATGTGCAGCTTTCATTCCGCTTGTTCCTGACGCTTCAAGTGGTCGTTGTGGCGTATTAAGCCATAGATCAACACCTGCTACTAATTGTTGTGCTATTGCAATATTATAATCTTGTAAGAAAACTAGTTTTATTGCGGGCGCTAGTCGTTGTGCTAAATTCACAATTCGTTGAATAATTAACTTGCCGTTATGATCGTTTGGATGTGCTTTTCCTGCAAAAATTAATTGTATACGACCAACACGTCGACTAATGTCTTTGAGTCGGTTAATATCTTTAAAAAGTAAGTCAGCTCGTTTATATGCTGTTGCACGCCTCGCAAAGCCAATAGTAAATGTATGTACATCTAGTTCTGTTCCTGTTGTTTGCTTCACATATTCAAATAAGTCTTGTTTTGCTTTTTCATGGACATGACGAAGTTCATTAATAGGAATTTTTCGAGCGTTTCTCAGTTCTAAAGAGTTTTCTCTCCAGTCAATAATATATTTATCAAATAATGCTGAGAAATGCGGGCTAACCCACGTTGTAGAATGCACGCCATTAGTAATGTAATCAATATCATATTCTGGAAACATTCGTTTGGATACTTCTTGATGTTTTCTTGCAACTGCATTTACATAAGATGAAAACTTAAGTGCAAGCCGCGTCATGGAAAATTTTCCATCTTTCTTTACCATATCAAAAATATGATCTGGAAGTACATTTCCCAAATAAGTTCTTACTTGGTGTTCTTCGAATTTATCATGTCCCGCAGCAACTGGTGTGTGCGTAGTAAATGAACAATGCTGTCTAATAATCTCGAATTTTTCTTCTTCACAATCGTCCGTGGTACAATTCATGTCGTCTAGTTCTCGATAAAGTTCTAAAATTAAAAATGCTGCGTGTCCTTCATTCATGTGATATTTTCTTGGATTATATCCAAGTTCTCGAAGAACTTTTACACCACCAATACCAAGAATAATTTCTTGTTTCATTCGGTAGAGATTATTACCACCATAAAGTTTTGAAGTAAGTGCTTTATCTTGTTCATCGTTTTGATCGTTGTTTGTATCTAAAAAATAAAGTTTTACGCTTTTTCCTTGAACACCTACCAGTTCATACTCCCAAACATTTACTTTTACAACGCGTTCATGAAGATAAACATTTACTGAGACATCCAGTTTCTTTAGCGTGTCTTTTACAGGCCAGTCTGATGGTAATTCTTGTTGATAACCATGATCATCTAAATGTTGTGTGAAATAACCATGTTCACTAAGAAGCGTTATACCAACTGCATCAATTCCGATGTCAGCCATGGACTTTAAGGTATCACCTGCGAGCACTCCTAAACCGCCACTATACGTAGGAATATCACTTCGAAATCCAATTTCCATACTAAAATAGGCAATTCTATTTCTTTCCATCTGACTAAGCTGCGATGTATTCTTTAATGCCATGTAAACAATCAAAGAAATTTGATTTATAAGGATTGTGGGAGTCAGATAGAGTAGTGACGAAAAACAGCGAACCAGAACACAAACACGCAGATTGGCTGTTAAAGGTTTAGAGTGTCATCAATCTTTTCTGCAACACCAGAAAGATCATCTAAAAGAGTATTCATTCCTACTCGTAACGATGCAACTAAAGATTTAAGGTTTTCATACTCTATAAAATATTTATTCTTATAATTAACTACAATCCCTGCAGCCATTAAACGGTTCAGATGATGAATCACTGTTCCTCGAGTAAGACCTGTTTGCGCTGCTAGTTCATCACTTGTAAGCTCTACTTTCATCTTTAATGCTTTAATGAGGGTGATAAAAATTCTATAACAGCTTTTGTCTTTATCGCGAATACTAAAAAGACCAAGACTTTCTCCGAAAAGCATGAGCAAGTCATTAATATTGCTCTCTGGTTTTGCTTTCTCCTTAACAATTGTTACACGAGTAATTCTCATAGAAAAAGAAAAGAGGAGCTTGTATTTAAATTTTTATGGACTATAAAGCCCGCAAGAAGAAATTCAAGATGCTTATCTAGCATAGACCAAAATAATTGCAATCAGTTTCATAAGATAAAGTTGAACAAGTACCTGCCTTATGTGCTAAATAACATTCTTCAGGATTAACATTCATAAAAAGTCCAGAATAACTATAATTTGTTCCCACAGTTCCATTGGGATAAGTATAGGTCCCATCTAATTTGTAAATAGTATTATTTTGATTAAAATTCATCACACCAAGAAGAGGTGATGAAAGAAAGTTTACATATTCTTTATCACCAAAGCGAGCTGTTATTTCATAAGGATCAGTTAGTTCTAAGGTATATGATTTATCTCCTAAACTTGATAACATAAATGTTCTTGTATAGTCTGCGTGTACTTGTTCTGCCAATTCTATTTCTGTAAGTACTACATTATTTGCTTCTTTTAAATAGACTAAATCTTGAGCATCAGTAATATCTGATATTCTATGTTGAATGATAGTAAAGAACACAAAGAAGACAACTAGCATGAAAGAAACTAAAACGACGAATTCTGTTGCTGATTGAGCTTTTCTTTTCATACTATTACCCTATACCTTACAACTCCATTATCATATGATTCTACTCGTATATTATTGATACCGTCGTGAACAGGAATAGTACAACCAGAAGTACAATTAGAGGCTGTTTCATTAAGAAGAGATGTTCTAGTAAAAAATACTGCATGAGAATCATACGGCCCAAATATAATAACTAATTCACTAATGCCTGATACGGTGTCTCGATAGACTTCTACTCCATGAACATCTGTTGGAAAAGTTAATTCTACTGTTTGCCAAGAATTAGAACCTATGGAATATATGAGCTCAGCGGTGTCAACTAAATCACTACCAGATTTATAGATTTGAGCACTCACTACTGCTTCTTGACTATCTGCTGAATAGCGATAAAAAATAACACTACCTGGAATTATCATCATCAAAGCTAATGCAACTACAAATAGATATTCTACGGAAGATTGTCCTCTAACCAGTTTCGAGCTCACCTCTAAAGAAATTTGCCCTTCAAAGTTTATAAATATTTGCGTAGAACAAGCGAAATTAACGTTTTCTAAGTTCTTGACCAGTTGGGGCATCTCTTACGTCGTATCCTTTAATTTTCAGCTGATCTCGAAGAGCATCACTTTTTGCCCAATCTTTTTCTTCTCGAGCAGCCGCCCGTTCAGACAATAAGTCTGCAATGTCAGATGAAATTTTTTCATCATCCAAAATTTCTGCAGGCAAGAAACCAAACACATCATCTAAGCCCATAATAGTGTTAAGAATTTCTTTTGCTTGATCTTCTCCAACAATTCCTTCGTCAAGAGATTTATTAATATGTTTTATTCCTTCAAAAAGAGCTCCAAATGCTCCGCTTGTATTAAGATCATTATCAAGTTCTTGCTGTATTGCAAGTTTCATTTCGTTCATTGCTTTTGCTAATTGTTCACTATACTCATGTTCGGTTCTAAGTGTATTTAATTTTTTAAGAGTGTCATCAATTCGAGAAATTGCTTGGGTTGCTGCCGTTAAACCTTCCTTTGTAAAATTTAATGTTTGTCTGTAGTGAGATGATAACAATAAATATCTGATTGCTCGCCAACTAAATCCTTCTTTAATTAAATCAAAGACATAATAAACATTACCTTTTGATTTACTCATCTTCCCACCTTCTACTTGAAGATGTTTTGGATGAAGCCAATAGTTCACATATTTTTTTCCAAATGCGCCTTCACTTTGCGCTATTTCGCACTCATGATGAGGAAACCTGTTATCTTCTCCCCCTGTATGAATATCAATAGTTTCAAAATGTTTCGCAGAAAGTTTTCCTGATGCAAATGCATCTGTTAAGAACTTTGCACTCATAACGCTACATTCAGCGTGCCATCCAGGATAACCTTTTCCCCAAGGACTATCCCATTCTAAAATATGATTTTCAAATTTTGAGTTCCCGAACCATAAGACAAAGTCTTGAGGATTTTTTTTGTTTGGATCTTTTTCAACACGATTCTTTGTTAATTTATCAAGAGTGTTTCCAGAAAGTTTTCCATAATCTGGAAAAGAAGTAATATCATAATACACATTTCCTTCTGAAATGTATGCATGTTTTTTTTCAAGAAGCTGCTCTATAAGCATAATAATTTCTGCAATCATTTCTGTTGCTTTTGGTCGAAATTCTATTTCTTCAAGTCGAAGTGTTTTCCAGTCAGCGAGAAACGCGTCTGTATAGAATTGTGCTATTTCTAACGGATGTTTTTTTTCTTTTTTTGCAGCAACATCAAGTTTGTCTTCTCCATCATCACCATCATCTGTTAAGTGACCAACATCAGTAATGTTCATAACTTGCGTTATCTCATATCCTTTATACTTAAATACGCGTCGAAGTAAATCGGCAAACATAAAACTTCTGAAATTTCCTATATGTTGATAGCTATAAACAGTTGGCCCGCAATTGTACATGCGAACTTTTCCTTCAAGTACAGGAATGAACTCTTCTAGAGCATTGGTTAATGAATTATAGAGCTTTAAGACCATACACTCATAAAGAAAGCCGACCTTTAAAAAAGTATGCCCAAAATATCCATCTCCAAGCACCGATACTTTTAAATAGAAATCTTAGATACAAGAAAACAAGTATAAACCTCATTTTTTGCGCACATGGCCAAGTGGTAAGGCATCGGATTGCAGCTCCGAGATCCCCGGTTCAAATCCGGGTGTGCGCTTTTTATTCAAATCATAAAAAAGCTATACAAAAATTACTTTAGAACTTTTGAGGTTGATTGAAGATAATGTTTAACTTTCTGTAAATTTAACAAATCATCACCATACTCGGAAGATAGTTTATCTCGAAGTCCGCCTTCTGCATCAATACAGAAATCCGAAACTCCAATTTTATCAATTATTTGAGTAAGCTGTGAAGTCACGTTCTCTCCTGTAAATCCCCCTGCAAAACCAATACACAAGTCAGGACAAGAATTTATTAATTCAGAATATACAGCAATAGAAGAATCTATATCAAAAGGCAAACCTCGTCCGCCAGAAGGATCAATAAGAACGTAAGATAATGCATCTCCATATGCTTTTACACCCTTCGCCATTTTAGAAGGTGTTTGTCCAGCCATTGCTTTCTGAGATGCCTGAAAAACAATTTTCATATCTGGATGTTGTTCTTTTATTTTAGAGACTTGTTTAATTGAAGGCCAAACAATATTTAATTGAATTGCATCACATAAACCAGTTTCATAAAGTCCATCAAAAAGTTTGGTAACTTGCTTGGATAAAGTGTTGGTTTTTTTCGAGTAATAATGAATCATGGGTAAAACTTTGTTCTCTGATAATCTTAAGAATGTAGAAAGTGCATCTGGCGAAGGATATCTTCGATTGTTTGTTGTTTGTCCATTGAGTGTTTTATAGCTCACTAAAAAACCAAGCATGGGGACATGCGCACTATTCATCGTATAATCTGCTCTAGAAAATTCATCACAAATAGCTCTTGTTTCATCAATAGTAACAGGACCAGTTATTCCAATATAAGGTGCAGGTTTCATAAAATAGCGAAATTGAAAGCAGAATATAAATCTTGGCAATTTTTATGTTCTACTTTGCTGTTTGTAATTCACAACCATTGTATAAAACGGAATAATATCAATAATGCCTGAAATCCTGTTTGAGTTTGCAACAACTTCTTTTGCTATGATAAAAAGTGGTGCTACAACATCTTTTGTTTGAGCCATGTAACTTAGAACCCAAGGCACTTTAAGAAGAAGAAGTTCTGCTGCGCTTATAACAACGCCTGCGGTATAAAGCACGTCGCTTCCCGAGTGATATAGCGCTACTGAAAGCGGTCCTGTGATGGCATCCACTGTATCTATTCTCTTAGCAGTTTTGCAGAGTCTCTCTAAACTCATGTTGCTTGTATCTCTAGTATCATTTTAGGGTTGTACGTTCTTAATGAAGTGTAGTAGTAAAAGAAACTACATAAGTATTATTAAGAGAAAACCGGAAATCTTTCGGGATGAGCATTAAAGAGACTGCATAATGTTGTTATGCGTAAACAAGAATAAAGTGACTACAAAAATGCTCAATAAAAATAATGTAAATAAGGATAGTAAAGAAAAGGAAGATATTGTCATCATTGTATTTAATGATAAAGGAGAAATTTTTCTTCAGAAAAAAGCTAAACAGGAAAAAAAATATCCACTTCATTGGGATTATCTCTTCAATAAAGAAACTCTTACAGAAGAAGAACTAAAGAACTTAGAATTAATTAAAAAAATATTTGTAGACAACAACACAAGAAAACAAGTAACTGTCTATAAAAAAATTAGCAATAAACCAGTTTCAGACAACGGAAAGTTTTTTTCAATTAAAGAGCTTAAAGAGATGCTCAAAAAAGAAGAAAAATTTACACCACGACTTATTCATGCACTACTACAATTTGATTTAACTAACTAACTATTTGTCGCCGTGACCTGTTAAGCGTTTTACTTCGATACTAATTGCGTTATCTAAAATTCTTATTTCTCTTGGACACTCAGTATATTCAAGATTATTCTGGTTACAATAATAAATAATATCTTCTTTTTCTTTGTCATCTTCAAATCGAACAATGACATTAAAACCATTCTGATTTGGATGAACAATTTTGTGAGTGATTAGGTCTTGTTTAATTTGCTTTGCTCTCTCAAGTAGAAACTCTCTTCTTTTTTCAAGATTTTTTAATTTTTCTGAGAGTGTTTGATAATCCATGTCTGGTTCTTCATCTAAAAGTTCTTCTATTGCTGAAAAGAGTTCTTTATTGTTTGTTGCAATAAATCCTCCTCGACCCAAGTCCACGGGTTTTGCTTTGTTAAAACTTCCAACTATAATATCCCCAATTTTAGCCATGTTTGAACCGATACTTCCTGACACATCATTAACTAGAAAAATATCATTTTTTGCGCAGTGTGCAAACACGCTTTCCATATCGTGATTTGCTACATAACCAGGCATAGAGTTAAGAAGTAAGGAGATATCATAATCATATTGGTTAAGTTCTTTTTCAAAAATTAGTCCATCATCCGTGACCATTTTAATTGGTTCCAACCCTGCTTGCGTAATGTATTTTTCATACGTGAGCCAGCCACCTTCTTCCTGATATAAAACGATATGTCTACCAAGTCCTGCAACTACTTTCATAGCTACTTTTATAGATTCATTACATCGAGAGGTAAAAAGTACATGTGATTGCCCAGTCAATATTTTAATCATTGTCCGACATTC
The DNA here is from genome assembly GCA_964611285.1 of uncultured Methanosarcinales archaeon. Taxonomy (GTDB): domain Archaea; phylum Nanobdellota; class Nanobdellia; order Woesearchaeales; family SKGA01; genus SKGA01. The sequence goes on along the minus strand of CAZSZY010000011.1, from coordinate 17,428 downwards.
TTCTTTTATTTTAGTCATCTAAGAAGCTAAGAGCCCTCAGGGCTTAATAAAGCTTACGTAGAACAAAGCTTATTAACTACCTCCTCTTTAGATTTTGTTATGGTAAAAGCGCCTTCCAAAACAAGTTCTCGTATGAGAATTGGACTTTATGAAGAAGCCGAGCGAGAGCTCTTAATCAAACTTAAGCAGAAGGAAAAAGAACTTAAAACGCTTCTTGCAGAACTGCAAACCACAAGAAACCTCCTTGATGAAGCTGCTCATGATCGCGAAGAAGAACAAGAAACATTAACACTTGCTAAAGAAAAAAAAGAGAATCTTGAAGAAGAAATTCAAAGCTTGGAGCAAGTCACGCAAAATGTGACACAAGAATTAACCGACAGAAATGAAACTCCATACAATGCAATTAGCCAAGAAGAAATGACTATGGCAACTGGTTATGATGCTCGAAAAGATTTGTATAATTTAATGTATAAAACAAGTTGGACAAGTGATGATGCAAATCGTTTCTTTACCATCAGCGAAGCACATCGTGTTGCAAACGATTACGACTTTAATCCTCTCGTTCGAGAAAATCTCGATCAAACATACAACGTAATTCAACAAGTTGTCAATCGCCAACAAGAACAAATAAAGGCAACATATCAACCAACACTCACACGTCCTCAAGACTTTAACTTAGAATCAACACTCTCGGGAGTAAAACTTCCAGGAAAACCATTAAGTTTGGACACGCCATACAAAGCAAGTGAGAAAACATCATACACATCTTCTACACCTAAAATTCTCGATGTTTTAAAGAAAAAGTAACTTTATAAAGACCAATATGTTCCTTCTTATTACCATAAACGCGGGGTCGCTTGAAAACTCAGGCATCCTCTCCTTGAAAATTTGAAATCAAATTTTTGAGGTGCCAAAAATAATAATTTATTTTTGAGCATAAACAACAGGTGAAATGTGGAAATAGATCTTTTTCTCTATTCAACCATAACACCAAACATAGGTGAAAAATAATGGCAAAAGAAGCAATAGATGCATTAATTGTTGGCGGTAAAGCAAGTGCGGCACCTCCACTCGGTCCGGCTCTCGGTCCTAAAGGCGTAAATATTGGTCTTGTTGTTGCAGAAATTAACAAAAAGACAACTGACTTTGCAGGCATGCAAGTTCCTGTAAAAGTAATAATTGACACAGACGATAAGTCTTTTGAAATTAAAATTGGAACTCCTCCAGCAAGCGCACTTATCAAGAAAGAACTCGGTATTAAGAAAGCTAGTGGTGTTCCTCAAACTGATTACGTTGGTAATTTAACACTTGAACAAGTGAAAAAAATTGCTCGTATGAAAGAAGGCGCTATCAGTGGTAAAAACCAAAAAATGCGTGCGAAAGAAATTTTAGGAACCTGTAGAAGTATGGGCGTTACTATCGAAGGCAAAAAATCTTCAGAAATTATTGCTGAAATTAATATTGGTAAATACGACAAAGAATTAGCAGACAATTAAGTCTGTATTTCGCCAGAGACGTGCGGAGAAAAGCTTTGCTTTTCTTGCACAAAAAACACAAAGAGTGTTTTTTTTGCCAAAAATGAAAATCATTTTTGAACATTTTTTTATTTTCTAATATTTTCTACAAAATGAGATACAAAAAAGTTTACGGTCAAAGCAAACAAACGAATTGTTTATTCTGTAATAAACTTGCAACAACAAAAAACGAGCAAGAAATTCCTGTTTGTCCAGCGCATAAAAATGCACGACTAAACGATTTCAAATGTGCTTGTGGTAGTTGGCTTGATATTAAATCAAGCAAATACGGTATTTTCTTTATCTGCATGAACTGCGGTGTTATTAGTTTACGTAAAGCATTAGAACTCAATCAAATCTGGGATGAGAATAATCTTCCTAGTGTTGATGATTTGTAAAAAAAAATAGAATAAAATTTACTTCACAAAAATCATATGCTTTTCATTTCCATCAAGTTCTTTCATAATTCTTTTTATGATTAACTTTTCGGGATCAGGAATTAAGCTTACTCGTTTTTTTAGATTTTCATAATTAAGGAATGGATCGCCTCGTCGTTCTTCAACTATCATCCACATATGTTTTTTTCCTAAACCTGGAAGTAATTCTAATGAATGCATTCTTGTTGAAAGCGGTTGACTTTTATTAAAAAATTCTATAAATTCTTCTTCTCGTTCCTTCACTATTTCTTTAAGCACATGCTCAAGCTCGCCTCTTGCTGTACCTGTTAATTTTGAAAGGGGAATTTTTCCAACAACATGATGAATTTTATCTCTTTTTTGATCGCCTACGTAGACTGATTCAAATGATTGCAAAGTAAGTCCTTTTCGTGGAACGAGTTCTAGTAATGCAAGATTGTTTTTGCCTATAGCTTGCGCTATTGAAGTCTTTAGATGGCCTGGTCTTGAATCAGATGCATACCCGTTAGCTAAGAAATCTAACACTATAGCTTCTTCTTCTCGTTTTTTTTCTTGCATAGTATACTAACTCCCCAGATGTACTTATTGAGCGTCCTACTTATATATCTTTCTTTTCGAACAATAAAGAAGAAGAAGAACGCTTAGAGCCGTTGGATTCGCCTATTTCACGGGGCGGAAATCGTCAACAACGTCCGTTATTTTTTTCAGGTTCTCTTTGGTGATAGTTACATTGTAGCCAGATAATAACACTTTGAGATGTTCTGGGCTTTCAGGCAGAGTATCAGCGATTTTAATCATATGTATCTCTTTGAGACGAGAAATTTCAAGCTCTTCGAGCTTTTTCATAAGATCTTTTACTTTTTTGGTAGTAAGGCGTACTGCATCGTTGACGTATTCTTCGGTTTTGCCACCACGAAAAGTCAGTTCTTCATCTCGTTTGTGAATTGCTTTGAGTATATCTTTTACTTCACTAACGCTTATTGGCTTTTGTTCAAGAATTTCTGGCTTAACCATTTTGTTTACCTCATGCATGTCGCAAGTGTACTGGATGTACAACAACTGTTTTTGCTTTACCTAAATCATCAATTTTAATTTTGTAGCACGTTCCTACTTTTTCGGAAATTACTCCTACTCGACCATAGAATCGTGGAAAGTACATTCCTTTTTGATATGCTGGTTCAGCACCTAGTTTAACTTTTTCACCAACTTCAAATGTTTGAAGAAAATTACGAAGACTAACTTTGCCTTGTTGCGAAACATTCTTACGCATTTTAAAGCGTGTTTTTCGTCTGAAACCACCTACTCTGTCTACCATTCTTATCCTCAGGAAATTATATTTTCTTTATAAAGCTTTGTCAAAACCGCTCTAATGCAGTCTATTGCCATGTGCTTTCTGTGTTGGTCGTACTTTTTCAGCGCCAACACCTTTCTTTCTTAATCCTCGACTTTTCTTACCAGCGCTAGTCATTCCTCTAAAGACACGTCCTTTCTGAAGTGATATCCAGTTAAGACTATCATCTTTTAGAACTACTTTACTAGTTCGGTCAACCATGATTACTTCGAACCATTTGTTTAGACCGTCTTGCGTGACTAAGTATGAATTTAATACTTCACAGTTAGTGTATTTTCGAGCAACTCGCTCTTCTGCTATTTGTTGATATGATTTATTCACAACTTTCTTTTGTGTGTTAGATTTAGGTCGTCGACCGCCTTTAATATCAGGTCGTGTGTGTCCACCACGAGTTACTCGTTGTCGAACAACAAAGATTCCTTGTTTTGCTTTGTAACCTAAAGATCGTGCTCTATCAAGTCGTGTTGGATTTAGAACTCGTACTGTTGCAGGTTCTCGTCGGAATTGTAATAAGTATTCCTTCACTGCTGTATTTTCGCTTGGTTTTTTCCAAGCTTCTCGAATATATTTGTAAGCTCCCATGCTTATCTAGCCTCCATTTTTACTTTTACTAACTTCTAGAGTTCAGGCAAGCTACGCCCACATCCAACTAGAAGCTGTGTAACGGCAAGAAACAAGGTTTCATTTATAAATCTATCCTCTCCAGAGTTTATTTTACGAAGATTTAAAAACATTATTCTTCATAAATACAAGTAGTTTGGGGTGAACAGACCATGATAGAATTAGGTGGTAATATTACGCTTGTAGGGTTCAAAGAACTCGGTTATGCGGAATTTGTTGTAGTAAAGAAAGTCGTTGGTAATTACGCCAGAAAAATCTCTGACAAACAAGAGTTTTCTAATTTGACCATGACACTCAAACCAATTCATAAGATTAAAGATGAAATTTCTAAGTATGAGATTAAAGGAAAGTTAGAAATCGATGGGAAAATGTACAATTCAGAAGTTGTTGAACACAATCTTTTTATCGGTATTGATAACTTACTTAAGAAATTAGTTGCCCAGTTAAAACTTAATTGAGTTTATACGTAGCAACACGTTCTGTAACAAATTCGTTTTGCAGTAAGTGTCGCAGGCAAACTCCTGCATCTACAAAGTCTCGTCGAACATGAACATGAAGTCGCCCATTTTCTTCATAGACCTCTTTACCGTGTACTTCTTTAAATCGTTCTACGCCTTGAAAGTTTTCTAGGGGAGGTCCTTCACGAACCATAGTATCACTCAAATTATTTTTGTCCACAAAAAAATAAATATAACAAGTAGTTGTATCTACAAACCAGTCTGCAACTCGTACTTTAAAGTCATACAACCGAAGGTGTCGATGTAAAAATTCATATACTTTGAGCACTTTAGTAATAACAACATCTTTCTTCCCTTGTTGGGGCGTTACTTCTATAACAAATAAATCTTCATCGTTTTGTTTTTTCTTTTCAAGTAATGCCTTATCAAAATGAGGTAACTCGAAATAACTTTCTGTTGGTTCTGCTAAAAATGCTTTTGCATATTTTCTAAAAGCATTATATCTCTCAGAAGATAATGCTGCTGCTGCATTACGCTCGGGGTCAATTGGATCAATAACAACAAGTGGGGATACTAATTTTGATTTATTTAATTCATTCATCACATCTGCATGTTTTTCTTCTGGGTCAATAATTGTTCGCTCGCCCCAAGTGCTCGCAGCTGTTAGTAAGTTTTCAAACCCTTTGTAGAAAATAACTAGTATGTCAAGAACATGTCCGCTAATTCCATTGATGTAACTTTCTGCACCATAGACTTGTATTGCTTTGCAGAATTGTTTTGCTAAGCGAATATCATTTTTTAGCTCTGGTGTTAAATGTTCTTTCACCCAGAATACATGAAGTGGGGACATGTCTGTAACGTTCTCTACTTCGTCTGGTTTTTCCACATATTTTACTGGAACAATTTCAAAAAAGTATTCGTCTTGCGTAAAATTATAATAATCTCTTGAGCCATGGACTCGCTCAGAAGTAATACCTAAATCCACTAACATTAATTCCAATAAGTCAGAAATATTTTCTTGGTCTGTTTTAAATCGTACAAACATATCTATATCAAAATTTCCTGCTAGATAGGTGCCTTTGGCCGTGCTTCCTCCTGGAACAACAACCACGTCAACGCCTGCTCGCTCTGCTGCTTGAGTTAATTTCTCAGTCATCTCTCTAATAACAACTTGTAGTTTCTCCTCGTCCTGAGCACTTGGCGTTATACCTTGCAAAATTGATGCATAATCCATTTCTAAAGATACAAAAGAACTGCTTCTTTTTAAATATACTGCCAAAGAAGACCTAAGTAAAGCTTAAATAGCACAAGCACCTACAAAGAAGTATGTTAGAAACCATTATTGGAATGCTTGTAATCTTGCTTATATTTATCATTACAGCGTTACCACTTTATTTTGCAGTAAAATTTCTGCGAGGAAAAACTAATCTCTGGAAAACAATCGCAATAAATCTTCTTGCAGGTATTCTTGTTGTACTTGTTAATTTAGCACTCCCTCTTTTTGGAGGAATTATCGCATTCGTTCTTGTACTTGTACTTTATAGATTTTTCTTTAGAGTTAGTTTTCTTAAAGCATTTTTTATCTGGATACTAGAATTAATTTTAATTATTCTCTTCGGAGTTCTTGCAATGTTGCTTGGCATAGGTGCTCTTGGTGCAATAATTGCATTCTAAAAAGAAAGA
>CAZSZY010000011.1:0-11285 GCA_964611285.1 uncultured Methanosarcinales archaeon | reverse complement strand
TAAAAAGAAAGAAAAATAAAAAAATTAATTCTCAAGACCAGCGATGTCTTTTGTGTCTGCGAAGAGATACTCTTTTGCTTCTTTTGCAAAATGTTCATCGTGCTGACGAATCCATTCAATAAGCATAACTGCGTGTTCCTTTTCTTCATTTGCATTATGTAGAAGAATTTTCTTAAGCTCTGGATTTGTGGTTGCATCTGCTCGTTGATTGTACACATCAATAGCACCCATTTCTTCGTTTAAAGAGTCTATTGCTCTTTTCATGTCTTGTGTTGCATCAGATAGTTTTTCTATTGGTTCTATTATAGCCATTTTATTTTACCTTGTTTATCCTAAATAACTCATTTGTTTTTTATCAACTTCATCAGTTGTTTTATTTGCTTTCTTCATTAAATCTTTTACTTTTGCTTCAAAGATTTCTGCTTGCATAAGTAATGGTTTTGTATCTAAGTTAAATCCTAAATATTTGTCAAGTACTTCAATTATTTTTGCTGCTGCTCGACTATCAGGCATGTTGGAATGTGTTGGCGCAAATAAACAACTCATTTTTTTCTGACGAAGAAGCAGTGCTGCTGTTACGCCAACAATAACTGATTCTTCAACTGGCTTTGCACCAAGTTTCTCAAGTTTCTTATTTTGAAAACAATAAAGATCATCACTTCCATCACCAGTCACACCTTCAATAGAAAGTACTTCTTTTACTTCTAAGTCTTTAACTAGTTTTTCAACTGCACGTGCTACTTGCCATTCATGTCCTCGAATATCTAGAATTGCATGAAGAACAATAAGATTATATTTTTTGTTGTAAAATACTGCCATTGGATGGACTAGTTTTGATTTGTGTATGGCAACTGTTGCAGGAAGCTCATCATAAGTAAGTTCTCCTATTTGTTCACAGCCAAGTTGTTCCAATAAATATTCAGTAACTATAGTTCCAACCAATCCAAAACCGGGGAAACCTTCAATAAGCGTTGCGTCTTTTGGCTTCTTACGTAATACTATGTCCATTAACATGCCACCTCAATACCTGCATACCAGAATTTGTCATTTAAATAGTCTTTGATAAACCTTTATAAAGACTGGTTGATTTCTTCGAGCTACTGAACAAGCAACTCATCTGCTACGGCGGAGCTGGTTCGGAGCGATATACATGGCTGAAATTAAAATAAATATTGGGGACAGTAAGTCCAAAAAAACATATAATAAAACGCTTTCTGAAGAGCAGTTAACACCTTTTATCGGTAAACGACTTGGCGATACTATTACTGGTGATGCTCTTGATCTTGCTGGTTACGAATTTGAAATTAAAGGTGGTAGCGATAGTGCTGGATTTCCTATGAGAAAAGACGTACAGGGTTTTGCGCGTAAAAAAGTTTTAATTGTTGGTGGTGTTGGTATGCGAAATCAACATCGAAAAGGTCTAAAGCTTCGTAAAATGGTTAGTGGAAATACTATCTACGAAAAAACTTCTCAGATTAACTTAGCAGTTACTAAATGGGGTAAAGCTCCTATTGAAGCCGCGAAGGAAAAACCTAAAGCTGAAAAAACAGCTCCAGCAAAAGAAAAGAAAGAAGAATAAATTTATTCTTCATTTTTATTTTCTAAAATGACTCAAAGAAACATGAAACAAATTCTTGCAGCAACTACTAAGCCAAAAGAATTTCTTGAAAGAATCTATGCGAACTTAGTGAGTAAAGATACTAAGGACGATGCAACTACTTTTGGAGTTACAGAAACTGTTGATTATTCTTATGACACTCTAAAACTTGGAGTAATAGTTGATCCTATGAGTTTAGAAGCAATTGCAGAAAGAGTGAAAAAATCATTTGAAGCAGAAAACTTTTCTGAAAGAAAAAAATATGCTAAAAAACAAGAATTTAATATAAGATTAGGGATGGATAATGATAATAAGTTATACATTGCAATGATTAGTTTAAAGCCATACGATCCAAAACTCCTGATATTTAATCACACTGTCAATATCAGACGATTGAGATAAAAAAATTAAAAATTTCTTGTTTTAGTTCTAGAAAGTTGATTCAATTTCCAAACAAACGACCAGAGAATAACAGCCAAAAAACCATAGAATAATCTTAATATTCACGAAATAATAATATCTGATAACAACTTAAAAAAGCAATGGAAAAGAAAGTTCCATCAATGCGGATTTTTGTATACTGCAGTGGAAATAAGGGGGTCTAAAAACAGTCTCTCGGCAAGTTGGAAATCAATTTCTAGCCCCTCTATCCTTCAAATTCATTCTTCTGGCTTGATTTCCTTTGGAAATAAACCAACAGAAGAGTTTATAAAGAAGTTTCGCGCTAAACGCTAGTGAGAATGTTTACTGCTAAGGTGTTTGAGAATAAAACTGACTACGTAAAGCATTTTGGAAAGGATTTAGGTTGGAATATTGAAGAAACTGAATTTGCAAATGTTGGTTCAATTCCTCGAAGCACAGGTGGTTATCAAACAGCAGATGACACCAACGAAGATGCCTATCCTCAACCTATTTCTCGATATCGACTTGTTGTTGAAAAATACAATGCAAGTTTAGAAGAAACATATCACTGGCTCTTACAATTTCTTCGTCACGACTTGGGTTATCCTCATGTAGAAAAAATCTATGATATTTTTAGCGCTTCAGAAAGTAGCGGTACGTTTGGAAACATGGGTCAACGTCTTGCCATACAACAAGATAGAGCAAGAGAATATTTAATTCAAATTGGTGCGCTAGTTAAACAACTGTTTCAAATTGTTCGTGAATTGCGTATTATTGATGAACGTTTAGAACCATATAGTATGTGGGAGACCAGTAAGAGTGCAGACATAACATTAAAGAATTTGTATATTAATTTAGTTGAAAATCCTAATGGTCAAAATCCTGATTCTATTTATGCATTAGCTCGGCAACATAACTTTGTTGTTCTTCCTGATTTATTTTTGAATACGCATATTTATGATCTTGATAAAATTGACAAAGAAGTTGATAATGGCAGTACAAAAGAATTTAACAATATGGTAAAGACAGTTCTTAAAAGAAAATTATTTCAGTATATTAATTGGAAAGAAAAAAGTGAGAAAGAACTTATCTCTAGACGAGCATTCCAACTCAAGTATCTACGACAACATTGGAGTGTTATTAAACTCTATATGTCTTGGATTAAACCTTATCTAAAATCAGCAGCAAGATTAACTCCTGATCAAACGCAATTAGATAGTGCTGATTTAGTAACTGCATTTGATAATACTATTTTAGAAGTAGAAGTACTTGGGAAAAAACCTATCAATATTAGAAAAAAAGATAATCATTTCAAAGTAATTCTTCTCTCATTTAAGTATAATTCAAAACCTGTATTAACGTACAAACCAGAGTATCAACAACAAATAACATCTCATACTGGAAAAGTTACTGTGACATTTAGATCATATTCTTGGCATAAAGATGATATTGAAGCATATAAGAACATGAGACAGCAAGAAGATATGGGTATGCTTAACAGCATTACAGGACACGTTATTGGTTCATATGAAGCACTCGGTGAAGAGTTTGAGAAATATTTAGAAGAAGCTGGTGAAGAAGAAGCTGTTAAGAAAAAAGAAGAACGAGAAAAAGAAGCAGAAGATGCAAAAGATGCGGCATTAGGCACTCGAAAGAATAGAAGTAGATATGCAAAATGGGGTGTGGCTGAACCATTCCTTGAAGCAGGAAGCGGAATTGGCGAACTCTTTGGCTCTATGTTTGGCTCTGAAGCTCGAAAGCTTGAAAAGAACGAGAAAAAAGAAGATAAAGATAAACCTGCAAGTAATCGAGATAAAGATAAACTCAAAGGCGCAGTAAAAGACGCGGGTCTTGATATGCAAATTCTATTTAACGTCTACAAAAAAGGACATAAACAGTTGAACTGGTAAAAACAGTTTTACTAGTTAATATAATTCTAAAAAAAGAAAAAAATAATTCAACAAGTAATTAAATGTTGAATTTTTCAGCAAGTTTTTCAACAAGCGGTACGCCTTCTGATTTACCTGTTATTGCTTTGATAAGTCCAATAAGCCATAATACAAATAAGGCAATATTAGCAAGCAACCACACCAATCCTAAGAAAGGCAATATAAATGAAACAATCATTAAAGCAATTGAAATAACAATTAATGCTAATCCTTGTTGTGCATGAAGCCGTACAAACTTATTTTTCTTCATTTTCTCATCTACAAAATACCAGATGATACCTACAAGAAAATAAGATAAAATAGCACATACTAAACCATCATTTACTGAACTTTCTTTTTTACTAGCTTTTTTAGCCATAAGTATAAACCCCCTTAAACTACTTATTTTAAAGAAGAAGCATTTATTAAATTATCGAGAAAAATGCTTATCTGAGATGAATTTCAAGAATATCTCGGTCTTTAAGTTTATGTTTAGCCATTATTTTCTGACCATCAAATTTAGCGCTTGGTCCCCAGACTCGAGCAAACTTAAATTTGGAAACAAAATCTTTGTGCAGTTTATTGCAAACATCACCAACAGAGAAATTTCTAAATACAATAAGCGGTACTTTCACATCTGCTTCTTTCATTGGCTCTTTAAGATATATTCTGATTAAATCTAATTTTTCAAAAAGAAGTTCTTTAAGTTCGTCAATGCCATCGCCAAGTTGCGCACTTATTGCTATATCTGCTTTGTATTTTTTCATAACTCGTTTAAGTTCTTTTTTTGTTACAAGATCAGCTTTGTTTACAACAGTGAGTGATGGCATGTATTTTTTGTTTGCTTCAATACAATCAATGAGTTGGTCAACAGTAATATTTTCTCTAATTACTACATCAGCATTATTAATTCGAAATTCTTTAAGAACAGTTTTTGTTGTTTCATGAGTTAAGTGAGTTAGTCTACGTGTCACGCCAATTTTAATACCGTCTTTTCCTGTTTTAGTTATTTTTACATCTGGTTTTCTCTGATTAGTTCGAATGTGCGTATCATAAATTTCATTAACAATTACATCGTATTCTTCTGGTCTTGTTGCATCAAGCAAGATTAAACAAACATCTGCACTTCGCATGCTTGCAAGTACTTCTTTTCCTCGACCTTTTCCACTTGCAGCTCCTTTTACAATTCCAGGTACATCTAAAATCTGAATTTTTGCATGTTTATATTGCATAACGCCAGGAATACAAGTAAGTGTGGTAAAGGAATACGCTGCAATCTCAGATTTTGCTCCTGTTAATGCATTAAGAAGTGTGGACTTTCCTGAACTTGGAAATCCAATAAGAATAATTGTTCCATCGCCAGTTTTTCGTACTTCCCATCCTTTTCCGCCTGCTTTAGCGCTTCCTCTTGTTACCTCTCGTTCTTTTAATTTTGCAAGTTGTGCTTTGTAGAGGCCTATGGCTGATTGTGTCTTCTTGTTATATTTGGTAGTGGCAATTCTATCCTCTAATTCCTTGATTTTAAGATTATAGTCAGCCATGTAAGCTTAAGAAAGAGAGAATTCTTTTATAAAACTTTACTCGTCAATCTTTGTTGTAATAATCGGCGTATCTCGTACTAAGAATGTGTGTTCGTGTTGACTAACAAGTCCATTACCTATTTCTTTAAGTGGTGGATGTCCATGAATTATTCCAGCCCTATCAAGTTCTTTAAGTGCTAATTTAGTTTTACCCACACCAAATTCTTTACTTAGCCATCGCGTCGTAAATGGCAAACCGTTATAGCTTTCAATTTTTTTAAGGACCTCTCGAGCAAATGGACTTCTTACTGGTCGTTTGCCTATAAGAGTGAACACTGTTGCAGTACCATGTTCTGCTATTGCTCCTTTTCCATTTGTTGCAAATGGTTCACAGGCAACAGTCATATTTTCTTTTAATTCTGTTGAATCTTTTAAGAAAACATTAGGTATCTGTGGAGATGTATGAATTTGATATAAAGCAAGACCATGACCTGATAGGTTTCTTACTGGGCTAAATCCTTTATCAGTAATAGTGTCTTGTATTACCCTTCCTATCTCTCCTGTCGCTGTTCCTGGCGTAAATAATTTACTTGCTTGTTGTAATGCTTCTTTACTTGCATCTACTAATTCTTTATACTGGCCAGACAGATTAACTGTTAAGGCAGTATCACCTATATAGCCATCAACATGAGCTCCTACATCCAGTTTTATAACATCATCAGCTGAGATTGTTGTTTCGTCTTGTTCATCGCTACACGCATGTGCTGCAACATTATTAAATGATATTTGTGCTGGAAATGCTATTCCTGCTCCTTTCTTCATAATAAAGTCTTCAACTTTATCTAGAATTTTTAGAACGCTTGCTCCTTCTGTGATAAGCGACTTCCCATAGTCTCGAGCTTGACCCGTAATATTTCCTGCTTTGATGAACTTTTCTTCCTCAAACATAGTGGTTGGTACAAAGTTCTTGCTTAATAAATCTATTGGCAATAAGTTTATAAACAAAAAGTTCCAGAAGACTATTAAAAGAGGTTCTTAAGATGAGCTTATTTGGTTCTAAAAAAAAGAAAAGTCGTCTGTATCATATGGAAGTTGATGATGAAGGTATTGATAGGGAAATTTGCGATTTCATTGTTAAGACCGAAAAAAAGATTTCGGAGTTCAAACGATACTTGGATAATTCTTCCTTCACATTAAGTAGTGATGATTTAACTGGTCTTCGAAGAATGATAACTGAAGCTCGAGAAAAAATTATTCATTTACAAAACGATATCCTCACCATTACTCAACTGAAACTTAAAAATCAACAATTTTTCATCATCAAAGATGACTCTTATTTTTCTGACAAAAAAAGTCAGTTAGATAAATTAAGTCAACTCGCAGATAAGTTCATAGAAATAATCGAGCAACATCCTTCTACTGCAGAGCTCAAAAATGAGTTAATAAACAACATGATTGTTGATCTTATGGAAATGCAAAAGGGTATTGAACTTATTTTAGCTGATGATGAACAACTAAGAAACATTTACAAACGAATAGAAGAATTTTAGTTTTTCTTTACGAAAACATATAAAGCAAGTATTCTTTCTTGGTGGTAATGATACCTTTGCACATTAAAAAGCATCTGAATACACTGGGTTTTTCAAAGCTTCGTCCTTCTCAAGAAAAAGCAATTGAAGCAGGACTTTTTAATGATAAAAATCTTCTTGTTTGTACTCCGACAGCATCAGGTAAAACTCTTGTAGGAGAGCTTGCTATTTTGCATACTATTATTGATAAAAATAAAAAAGGAATTTATGTTGTTCCTCTTCGCGCACTTGCTAGCGAGAAATATAAAGAATTTACTAAGAAACATCCAAATCTAAAAATTGCTTTATCTAGTGGTGACCTAGATAGCGATGATAGATATCTTGCTGATTATGATATTATTATTACAACAAGTGAAAAGCTTGATTCTTTACTTCGCCATCATGCTCCTTGGCTTGGTCGAGTTGGCGTGGTTGTAGTTGATGAGGTTCATTTACTTAACGATACATCCAGAGGTCCAACTCTTGAAATTGTTATTACTCTTCTTCGTCAAGAATTAAAAAATTTACAACTTATTGCTCTTTCTGCAACCATTGGTAATGCAGAGGAACTTGCAGAGTGGCTTAACGCAGAATTAGTAAAAGATGATTGGCGACCAGTTCGTCTTGATAAAGGGGTCTTTCATCAAGATACTATTTATTTTGATAAGAAATAGTCTCATTGCTCAAAAGGTCCAAAAAGATTTGGTTTTTCTGCTCCATCTGGAAATACATATATCACGTATGTTTTCTTTGCTGCAAAAACACCCATTTGCAGTCCTTCAAATGAACCTGTTTGCACATTTCCTTGATACACTACGTGCGTTCCATATTTTTCTGCAGCAATTATAGGAATAGTGGTATCGGGTCTATCCAACCAAATAACTCGTCCTTCGTAAGAATAAGAAGAATAATTCGATACAAGCATTGGATATTGTTCTTCAATATTTGGTATTTGTGCAAATCGCTCTTTAAGATTTGGAAGGAGAAATAAGCCCATAATCACTATAATCCCAAGTAGATAAACGCTTGCAACAATAAACATGTGGTGGGCTTGATGTCGGTTCATTTTCTTATTATAATTTACCTTTTTTTACTTGCAAGAATTGCAGCACCAAGAAGACCCGCATCATTTGCAATTGAATATTTTTTGAGTTGTACTCCTTTGGAGCATGCTGGTAAAGAATATTTTTTTAGTAATGTTGTTAATCGAATATAAACTGGTTTGGGCAATTGACTAACACCTCCACCTAAAACTATAATGTCTGGTTGAAAGGTTGTAGTTAGATTACCTAACACTTTTCCTAATTCATCTATTGCAGTGTTCATTATTTGTTTTGCGTGTTTATTTGATGAACTATAGATGTCTGCAACTGTTGCTGCTTTTTCTTTACTTAATTTATTATATTGTTTAAGTAAATACATCCCACCAACTAGTGTTTCTCGTTTTACTAATTTTTTTGTTTTTGGATGTACTACAAAAGTATGACCTATTTCTAAAGGTACATCAAGTAGTTTCCAAGAATGTTTTCCTGATTTAGATGCTGCTCCTGCGCCAAGACCACTTCCCCAAATAATACCTAAGATTTTTTTTGCTTTTGAAAATGATCCAAGACTGCTTTCTGCTAACGTAAAACAATCCGCATCATTTGCAAGCACTACAGGTAGTTTAAACTTTTTTTCTAGACGTAATTTAATATTAGTTCCCACAAGAAAAGATAACGCACCTCCCGCAAACAAATATTTGCCTTCAGAAGAAAAGATGCCTGGTGCAGATATGCCTATTCCGGTTATATTATCTTTGCTTTGAAGTAAACTCTCAATAAAAAGGTCAATAGTTGCAAGAACATAAGCCCGTCCCTTTTGTTTTCTGGTTGGTACTTTAATACTTTTGAGAATTTGATAATTAGTATTAACAAGTGCTGCTTTTATCTTTGTTCCGCCAATATCTATTGCTATTACTGCCATAATGACCTTTTGGGTATTTTTCCTATTTAAAGTTTTGCCACTCCTCAATAGAACGAAATCTTTTATAAAGAAGTAGTCCTTAAAATATCCTATGAAGAAAAAAGTAGTAAGAAAGGATCATCATCATAATATCCCCTTACCTGTATTACTCATTCCTGGTTTCATCATTATTATCAGTTTTTTTCTCTTTATTTCTCAGCTTAAAGATTGGGCTTTCCTTACAATGGGTGCTGCAATTGTTGTCGCTGTACTCATTCACCGAGAAGAAGAATAGAATTATCTAGACCGTGGCTTTCCGCCTTCGCGCTCTATATCTCTAATAAGTTGTTTAATATGATGTATATCATCTCTGTCTGCTTTCCCTTTTCTATGCTTGTGAGAAAGGTCCTTAAGCTCATATTGCATATCTTTAATGCTTTTTTCTGTAAAACCCCATATCATAATAACAAGCGCGCTAAATACTATTGCTGCGAGCGCAAACACATTCAAGCTTAAGAGTTGATTGTAAATTCGATGGTCAAAAAAGCCATATAAAGCCATAACTAAAGCAAGCACGGTTGCTGCGTTCTTTCTTGGAAATATTGATTTCAAAACGTGTGCAAATAAGTAGTGCATGATAGAAAATAATACGAGAAAAATTGCAATGAGAGGAATACCGTCTACAAAGCCATCAAAGAACCCTTCTATATCACCGTGCATAACTGATTGTATAGAATAAAGTAAACTAGATAAATCTCCAGTAACACTATGCTCTGGAAACTCTGCTGGTGGAGTAATAAAAACTACCGCCCCAATTACAAAAATAACTATGACCGCAAAAAATATTTTTGCTGCATGTTTTTTATCAGGGTCTGCGACAGTCAATGTTTCTAACTCACCTCAAAAATAAAAGATTAAAAATAAACTAAAAAAAGAATAAAAGAAAAAAATTACTTGTGGTGCCAGACAACATCTGCATTAACAGTAAACTTTGCCATGTACAAGGTTATTTTTTGAAGGTACATATTATCCTCGCCTTCTTTTTCAGATATTTCTTTAAGTATCCCATTCAAATGATCTAATTTAGCCCTGTAATCATGGTCGCCTTCTTTTTTTGCTTTCTCGGCGGTTTCAAGTGCTTCTTTGAATCGTCTAAAAGAGTCCCGTTCATCATGTTCGTCATGAGCTAATTCTTTTTCTTCTTTATTCTCATCAAATTTTAGATGCATAACTATATTTTTCATTTGAGTAGCAAACTGCTTTTTTTCAACCGTTAATTGTTTTTCTTCAATAATCAACTGTCTTAATTGTACAGACTCTGCTGATTCTGAATTACTAAGTTGATCTATTGTTGCAATATGTGTTAAAGCCTCCGCATTATTTCCTTCATTTAGAGCTGCAATTAACTGATTAACTGCAGTTCGTAGTTGTGCTGTTTGGCTTAACTCAGCTCTATCAATCTGTTCTACTTTGACCAATAAATCTTTTCGCTTAATATCCAATTGTCCAGAATGAGACACTAGATTAGCTAATTGAGATTCATATTGTACATCTCTAATAGTTTCTTGAGCTATGGAAATATCTACTTTTCTCTCGTCCGCAATTTGTCTTGCTAGATGCTGATGCAAGTGAGATACTTCTAGTTGTTCTTTTCCATCTAATATCATCTCTTGATGAAAATTACTACCTATTTTTTTCAAGATAGCATCTAATTTTTTCTCATCAGCCAAGTCTTCATTTAAAATACTTGGTAGTGCTTGAGCTCCTCTCGTTAAAGATGCTCGTAGTTGTTGTGCTTGTGCTTGGTCGGTTACTTGAGCTAACTGTCCTAAAAGAGCTCTCATTTTTGCCACTAAATCTTTTAGCGTTTTAATTTTGGAAATTTCATCATCTACAATATGTTCTGCTTTACTAATAGCACCCATCTCTCGCGTTTCCATCTTAGTTTGAAGAGTTAAATCGTGATCTTCTTTGTTTAAGTCTTTTCGAGATGAAACTGCTTCTCTATGAGCATCGTGCATTTCTGCACTTGCTTGATGACTATTTGTTTGCATTTTCTTAAGGAAAATAATTATAGCAAAGACTGCTAAGAGTATAAGTAATATAATAGGAAGACTTCCTCCCATGACGTTATAAATTAACGTAACTAACGAATCATTAGTTATTCCAATAAGAGATATACCAACGGCCATCCAGGTGGCGTATTTTTTATGGTCACTATTTTTGAAAATTGTTATTTCTAATACAAATTTCATTAAGAACATAATAACGAGAAATAAACCTATTGCGGATCCTCCAACTAAGAGTTTTCCAGTCATTTCTGCGA
>CAZSZY010000010.1:0-29391 GCA_964611285.1 uncultured Methanosarcinales archaeon | reverse complement strand
GTTTAATCTTATTAATCCTGACTGGCTTTTATTTGGTAGACGTTTTGAAAAAGCGGAAGCACCAGAGATTATTCTTCCTAAAAAAGATTCATTATGGGATATTACTGGAAATATAGATACTTTTCTAGCAAAAAAGCATTGTCAACGTCTTGCTTGGCAATATGAATTAATACAGAAAAATCCTGCAAAAGTCAGACGACGTTTACGTAAATTTAATTTGTTATTTATACCCGCTATACCTTTAGCATTTATTCCCATGATAGGTCCTTTTATTTTGATTGGAACATTAATTATTAGCGTTGTTGCATGGGGTGCTGTTCGAGGTATTAAAGTTGATATTGCTAAGTATGCTATTGCAAAGGAACGTGGTTGGTTATATGATCCTGGAGTAAACTACGAAAAAGGAAAACTTCTTTCAAAAGAAGTTTCGGAACTCTTTGCTAACGGTAATAAAAAATATGCTGAAGATCAATTATGGGGTGCTGTAAAAACAAAAAAATCTCTTATTCCTTTTTATGCTGGAGAATATTCTTATTCACAAGGTAGTGGAAAAAACGAACACACATACTATCAACATTTCTTTTCATTTAAATTAGCAAAACCTTTGCCTGTGCAGTTTAAACTCTCTCCCGAACATGGTTCTTTTTTTGGTTTGGGGAAAGGTAAAGAAATTGATGTGGAGTCAATTGCTTTTAACAAGAAGTTTGCATTTTATTATAAAGGCAGTAAAGAAGAGCAAAGTCCAAAAATTCTAAAAATATTGACGCCAAGCGTACAAGTTCATTTAATGGAATTAACTAAAAAGAAAAAAGGCGTGGCGGTACTCTTCAAAAACAACGCAGTCACATTCCGTTTTGCCAATAAACTTCTTAGAATGCCCAAATCAAAAATTCTTCGAGATGGAAAAGTTTCTCAAAAAGACATTGACGTATTTAATAAGTATATAAATAGCTGTACGCAAATTGCAGAGGAACTATCTAATCGTCTATCCTAGGCGAGAAATTCTTATAAACTTGAGGCAACTTTGCTCTTTCATGGGGTACGTCTTGGATTCACTCGAGGAATCTCTGATGAAAGATGCTTTCACCGGAGAAATCAAATTCAAACGCTCTGATTTATATCGTTTGCATTTAGAAAACAATGAGAATGCAGAAGATATTGCTGATTTCTTAAAAAGAATTACTGAACACAATTCCAAAATTCCTCCTTCTAGCAAGGCTGGAGAAATAAGCACTTCACTTGTCTCAACAGAAGTAGTTGATTATTCTAAACTTAAAAGCGAAGGGCGATTCAAAGAATATTTATGGGATGAAGTAGGAAAGTGTCTCCCAACACTTGATGAGACAAAGAGAAGTTGGATTGTTAAGTTTGCAAGTTGGTATTTGCCAGAGAATGAAGTGGATTTAGATGCTTTCAAGGAACATTTTAGTTATAGTACGTGTAATGGGATGAGAGATGGTTTGGGTTCTTATGAAGAATCAGTTAATTTAGTTAAACAATTATCTGTTTATGGTCAATACAAAGAGATTAAGAAACCCGTTAAAAGGATCAATGATAATGCGGTTAAAAAAGATAAACTTGTTATTGAACAAAAGAGAAAAAAGAAAGTTAAAACCACTACTAAAGAAAAAGAATTACAACTAGTAGCTGATTCCGTAGCAACTATTGAAACAATTTCAGAAGCCATGCCTGTAGGTATTCGAAATATATATTCCTCTAGCGAGAAACAAGAGTTTATTGAAAACATATTCTCCAGATATGATTCTCCAATTATCAAATGCATGAGCAAATTTATTAATTTCCTGGAGACTAGTTCTGACGTAACTCCTAAGAAATTTAAGGACATGTATAAACATTCTTCTGAGAAATTAGAACTTCATTTTGAATCTCTCAAAACACCCTACAAACTAGCGATGAAATTCTTCAATGAAGTCTATACTGGTCATGAATGGTCGAATAAGGCAGAAATAAGGAAATACATGTTTCAGAACATACCTTTATAATTTAAATTGCGAGAATCTTTTTCAAACCTTTACGAAAGGGTCTTACTTCAAGTGCTATTCGTGCAGGGCGCGTTACTCGTAAATTTAGTATAATTGCTTCTTTATTAAGATTAAATACTTCTTCATCTGTTGCTGTTATGCTACCTAGCGGATTTTGTAGTTTAAACATATAACTATCAATTCGATTTTCAAATATGTGTCGTAATTGTTTTCGTAAAGGTAGTATTCGTTTTAGGCGAGTAACATCTGTTTCTTTATTTTTTGCGAAACGTAAGTTTTTCATTGCTTGTTTTTCATTTGGCTTTAAGCCACCGCTCGCCAGCCATGAACTAAAAAAGAGTTCTATTGTTGGAACTGCATATTCATTATGGAGTCTGTCAAGCATACCTGTCAAAAAAGTATCTCTTTCTTCTTGTGAGTATACAAATGATCCTTCATCGTAACCTTTTGTTCTGAGAGCTAAATATTTAGCAGATATCATAATATCAGGTTTAACTTCTTTAACATGTTTCATAGTATGTATTGCTTCATCAACTTGTTTTATTAATGTTTGATAATGTCCTGTATCAATACCTGTATCACTAACTATATTTCCCCATCTATCAAAGCCATAGTTCATAAACCTTTTTTTGAAGTCTTTAATGCGTGTTTTTGATGATGTTTTTCTTTGGTGATGTTTTGTTGTTTGTTCCATTAATTCATGAAATTCTTTAACAACATTATAAGGAAGTATAATTTCTCCATGAGGCAAGACATGATTTGCACGAGTCCAACCATTATTTTTTATTTGATAATAACGAATGATGCCATTTTTATACAACCAAGTTCCATCATTTGTAATTGGCGCTTCAAGTTCCATTACTTGTGCTCTACTAACACTATCTGTGCTAAGAGTGCTAAAATCTGTTGCTGAATGGTTGCTAGCAATAAGTAATCGTTTATCATGTTCATATTCTACTAATATTCGGCGTCCACCTGCATCAAGTGTTTGCCCTGCAGCGAGTACGTGTTTACCTTCGCGAGGACTTTGATGCCATTTCATATGCTTCACATATTCATCTTCAGTTAGCTCTTCAAGCATAGTGTATTCTCGTTTAATCTCTTCTTTACCGCCATTTTCACAATCTTTTTTCAACAGAAGCATGTATGGTTCGTGTTTTTTTATTTTTGCTTTGGTTCCATAAAAAGGGTCTACAAGAATCTCGTCTTGCCCGAGTTTTACCGAAATAAATGTGTGGTCTGCACTAGAAACGTTATCACTTATTTCATGTTCAGAAACCGATTTCATCTTAGACATATTGTATATTTTGGGTTGAAGATTAGATTCTTTAGCAATAAGATAGAGCATGCCTGCTAGGGAAAAACAATCTGCATCATATTTGAGTTGGTGCAAAAAATGTCCACATCGTCCAGTTTTTACTGCATCAGAAAAACCATAATTTACTTCTAAGAAATTCATGTCGAATAATCTACTAACTATTTCTGCTTTAGTTGTAGAACGATGTTTATATTGCTCAGCAATTTCTTTTGCTTTTTGTATTGATTCTTGTGGGAATGTGTTCATTGGGAGTCACACTATTATTTATTTAGTGCTTCGCGACTCACACCTCTTCCCACTAATCGCAAAGAATAAATTATTTAGAGTACAAATTTTTGTGGTTGACCATACGTTTCTATCGAAAGCGGTCCTGCTGGTTTTGAACTTTTTTTAACAGGATGTAATGCTTCTTTTTGTTTTGCAGTAATAGCATAGGTTGCTTGTATTTTATATTGATTAAATGCGACATCGTATCTTAGAGCTTCTTTTGCTTGCGCTTCGCAGGCTTCAAAATTCTCAGTACTTTCAGCAGTCATTTCGAGTTTTCCTTCTACACCTTTTGGAATATTTATGACGCTCGCATTAACAAGGAATGTTATATTAGGTGTATTTAATGGCTTTGCCTTTGCTTTTGTTAATTTATTACTTGCAGTCTTAACTTCTTTATTATAGTCAGTGTTTGCTTTTCCTGATGTTTTACCAGTTCCGTAAATGTTATAGTTTGTTTTTCTTGGCATTGTTATGAACCTCAAATGAGTTTTAAAGACCTAAGTCGGTTTGTATTTATAAATATTTTCATCATACTAAAAAATTTCATCAGGAATTTCTTCTCAGGGGCTGAATGCATTCTCTTTAAGGATGAAATTTTGGGTATCCTGAAAATTTGCTATGAGCATATTTTTATGACTTAAAAATAGGGACCTTTATAAAGAGAAACTCACTTCTTGGCTTTAGTATACGCATATTATTGTGTTATAGTTACTTATGATTTGTCAGAGCGTTGCAAGAGCATAAGTGAAAAAAAAGAAAACACAGCGAAGTATGATTGGTGAGAAAGACATAGAAATATCTTATATTTCTAGGGCACCAAAAACCAAGAATGGTTTTTGGGTGTAACGTAACGCTCTTTAAACGAATGAGTTTCTTTTTCTAACGTATAGTAAAAACAATGAGTAATGAAAATAGTATTGAAAATAGTAATTTTGAAAATTTGGGCTTATCAGATGATATGCTCGAGATGATTAAACAACAAAACTTCACTCAACCGACTGAGATTCAAGTAAAGACAATTCCGCTTGTAATTGACGGTAAAGATGTTATGGGTGGTAGCGCAACTGGCTCTGGTAAAACATTGGCTTTTGGTGCAGGTATAATTCAAAACATTGAGAAAGGTAAAGGTATGCAAGCATTAATTCTTGCTCCAACCCGTGAACTTGCTGAACAAATCATGGAAGCACTACGAGACTTTTCCAAGTGGAAAGGACTTAAAGTTGGTGTTATTTATGGTGGTGTCTCTTACAATCCACAAGAAGCAGCACTAGCACGTTGCGAAATTATTGTAGGAACTCCTGGTAGAATTTTAGATCACACTGAAAGAAATAATATTAACTATAGTAAAGTCAAACACTTGGTGCTTGATGAAGCTGATAGAATGCTTGACATGGGTTTCATTGACGACGTAAAAAAAATTATGGGTCAATGTCCAGAAGAAAAACAAACACTTCTTTTCTCAGCAACACTACGTCCAGAGATTACTAGTCTTGCAAATAAATTCATGCATGATCCAGTTAAAATTTCTGCAATAGAATTTGTTGATCCAAAGAAATTAACGCAAGTCTATTATGAAGTTCCAGGACCATTAAAATTTTCTTTATTGGTGCATCTCCTACAAAAAGATAGAACTTCAGGACTAGTTATGGTCTTTTGTAATTCTCGTCAAATGGTTGACACTGTTGAGAAGAACTTAAAGAAACAAGGAATTTCAGCAATGGCAATTCACGGCGGTTTAACACAAAACCGAAGAAGTGGCGTACTTGACATGTTCCATGGTGAAAAAGCAGACGTTTTAGTTTGTACTGATGTTGCAGCAAGAGGTCTTGATATTCCTCAAGTAACACACATCTATAACTATGATATTCCTGCAGATGGTAAATCATACGTTCATCGTATTGGTCGAACAGCTCGTGCTGGTAAAGAGGGCAAGGTTGTAAATCTTTTATCACAAAGAGATCATCCTAACTTCTCAAGAGTTCTTTATGAAGAAGATTTTGATGTGAAGAAAATGGAAAAACCATTTATTGAACAAATCAAAACTGACATGATTCGTTCTGGTCGAAAACCTGAGCATCGAGGTAATAGAGAATATTCTCGAACCGATAGTCGTGCTAGAGAGCGACCAGAAAAAAGTTCTTACGGACAAAGTCGAGGAGATAATGAAAGCCCTCGAAAACGTTTCGGTAGCGATAATAGAAGTTCAAGAGATGGAGATAGATCCCGTTCTAGTTTTGGGGATAAACCTCGAAGTAATTATGGTGGACGTTCTCGCGAAGGCGGTTCTGACCGACCACGTAGCAATTTCGGCGACAAACCTCTTGAAGGTTTCCGTCCTCGTTCAAGTGAAGGAGGTAATGATAGGCCAAGAAGTTTTTCTCGTGAAGGTAGTTCTGATAGACCAAAACCTAGTTTTGGAGGTCGTCCTCGTGAAGGTGGAAGTGACCGTCCTAGAGGAAATTTTGGTGATAGACCTCGTGGAAATTTCGGCGACAAGCCAAGAGGGAGTTTTAATAGTAGCGCTCCTAAAAAAAGTTTCAGCAGCCACAATCCAAGAAGTGCAGACGCGCCTCGAGGAAATAAATTTGGTGGTCGAGATGGTCCTCGAACTTCATCTCGTTCCGGCGATAAACCTGCAGAACGATTTAACAATCGAAGCGGTGCTCGTGGCGCTGGTAAAAGCCGACAACGAAGCTACTCACGATAATTTATTTTTATTTTTCTTTTATTTCTTGTAACTCATTCTACTAATACTTTTTTGTTTTCCTTTTTTTAATATATTTACTATTGTTAAAACTATCTTTAGAATTTATTGTTTAAGTAGAATAAAGAAATAATATAAAAAATAAAAAAATAATAATTAATGTATTACTATAGAAATATGAATTTATTCTTTAGTGACGTTTTCAGCTTTTAAGCCTCTGTCGCCTTCAACTACATCAAAACTAACTTCATCGTTTTCGTCTAGTCGTACACCAGGTGCAACACCAGTCATATGGATGAAATATTCTTTCTCGTCTTCGCCAACTACGAATCCGAATCCTTTACTTACGTTAAAAAATTTTACTTTTCCTTTCATTTTAGTTTTACATACTCTCAATTTAATTAATCTTACCAGTGGATTTCTCCTCTGATTATCTATGAAGAAGCATATTTAGTATATAAATTAACCCTTTTTAATGACTATTTAGGCCTTATTGAGTTTCTTAGGCGTTGTAAAGCTTCTCATATGCTCTTAACTGTTCAAGACCGCCTTTAAGATTGTGTTTTAAAAATACTTTTATTTATTTTCTTCTAATGCACATACTATCTTCCAATGACCGTTAAGAAATGAAAATAATATTGGTGCGTTGTTTATTGTTGCTTTGCCTTCGGCGAGATAAGGAATTTTCATGCCATGATGTAGTGTTGAATAAAAATACATGGGATTTTCTAAATTAACTTCAAGGTTATCACCATCTTTTATATTGACTAATGATCCAACATCTGCTTGCGTAAGAATTCTGCCTTTTTCAATTCGGCGGTCATATAACGGTAAATGGTGTGGTTTTCCCAAGCTTATTGTTTTTGCTACTGTATCGTTCTGGTTATGTAAGAATTGTTTAATGATGGTTACTAATGGTTGGTATTCTTTGCTATATGCTAAGTCTATTAAGGCCATTTTTTGTTCACTATTTTCTTTTGTCGTAAAGACGCTTTGTACTCGCACGCTATCAGTTACTGTTTCTACATATTTATCTAGTTGTGAATACCAAAGTAATTTGGTTGATTGGTAGGTGGAGAAAGTTGAGTCATTATCTTGTATGAAGAGTATTTTGTATATTCCAAGGAGTAGTTCTGCGTACACGCTATTTTCTCTGATTTCTATCGTTCCTGCAGGTCTTGCCCCTCTTTCCTTACCATTATTTTTAATTCTGTGAGCAATTAGATTATATGTATACAGGGGCGCCGTTTCTAGTTCTGAAAGGCGTTCTATGCTTTCAAAAAGTCTTTCAGATGGTATAGGATTAATACTTATCATATTGTTATTTTGCGCTAAAAGAGGTCCTGAGAGACTTAAAGCAAGGCCTGCGGTAACAATAAGCTTTTTAAGTGACATTTTCATATGTATTTGGGATTTTCTTTTTAAACGTTTAGCTTACTTATAAAGAAAGTGTTATGTTGTTACGCCAGAGTAACAAATAATACAAACATTTATATATTTGGATACTCACAATATTCACTAGAAGGTGATAACATGTCCCAAGAAAATAATACAAATCTTCCTTACAAAATTGCAACCGGTGTAGCTGTTGCTGTAGCTA
Organism: uncultured Methanosarcinales archaeon; assembly: GCA_964611285.1. Classification (GTDB taxonomy): domain Archaea; phylum Nanobdellota; class Nanobdellia; order Woesearchaeales; family SKGA01; genus SKGA01. Next base: position 21,496 of record CAZSZY010000010.1, on the reverse strand, counting down.
CGGGTGCAACATTACTTTATTTATGCAAACCATCTATTGAAAATAATTACGAAATCAGCGGAAATCAAGCACCTGTTATTGCAGGTAATACTGTTAAAGGCGCAATGCCTGTAAGTATTGTTGATGGAGATGGTACTCTTCAAGTGTATCTTGCAAATGATAAGTCAAAGAAAATGATGAGTGCTGAAGGTTTTCTAGACCGATTAAATGCATCATATGATGCTCGACAAGAACGTAAAGAGAATCGAAGACAAACTAGACACGAAAACCAACTAGAAGAAATTGCTCGAGAAATAGAGCTTAGAAATGTAAAACAAGCAAGTAAAGAAGATCGTGTAACCTTAGGAGATAAAATTCGAACAGGAATTAATAACTACGATGCTCGACGTGCAAATGACATATACAATGCAATAGAAATCATTGATGAGAATGTGCATACGTACAGTAATGAATAAATTTAAATAATTTTTTTATTATTTTTCTCTTTTATTAAACACAAAATAAATAATTTTTTATACTTCTTTTTCTTTTTTTTCTCGTATGGCTAAAAAAGTTGATATCCACAAATATATTGGTGTTTTCTTAATTGTTATCGGCTTACTACCTTTTTTGGGAATTGGAACAGGTATTTTTACTACTATCGTCCATCTTCTAACAGTTGTAAGCGGTCTTGTTATTATATTAACAAAATAACTATTAAGGAGATTTAAAGAGTGTATGATCTTTTACCTTTCTTCTAAAACTAGCAAGGGCTAGAATGAGTAATAATAACCCAAAGAGTGAGATAAAGACTTTCATAAACAAGGAAAGTTGAATGAAGAGTTCTGGAGCGCTAGGTGAGTTTGCTAATTTATCAATAACGTAATAAAGATAATTCCATCGGACAGGAAGTAGTATGTAAAAACCAACAAGAAACAAAATTCCGTCTTCTATATTGCTTGCCATTTTGTTAATCTTTGTTTAACATTCAAAAATTTTTAATTTTTGTTATTATTCTTTCATGGTTCCTATAAGTCCATCGGGAATGAGTAATAAATCTAGCGCATCCTTAACGCTTGGAACAATAATATCTACAGCAGAAATAATATCTGCGTGAATGCCTTCGGCTTGTAGTGTTGCAATGGAACACTTTGCATGTTTAAATAGCCCTAAATCTATTCGCGCGTTACCTATTGCAACAGCATTTTTGTATTTCTTTGCAATTTTTTCTTTCTCATCGCTTGTTCTTGCAATAATAAGTTTGAGATGTAATCGTTTTGCAAATCGAGCAGCTGTTCCTCGTTGATCTCCACTCACTAGTAAAATGCTAAATCCTGCTCGTTCTAGTTTTCGAAGACGTCGTCTAACTCCGCAAGGAAGTCTACCATGAACTGTTAATGTTCCGTTTAAATCTAGAAGAATAGTATTCAGTGATAGGGTGTGGCCTTGAATGATATATTCCATGTGTTTTTTGTAGAAATACTTCTTTATAAATCTGTAACAAATAAATTACTAAGTAGAAACATATAAAAGGCGTCGTCCGTTTTCGTCTCTTTAGAGATGAAACATTTTTTACCAGGAACAATGATTACGTATCAAACGCCTAACCGAACAGGTGCATTAGGTATGGTCCTGGATAAAGAATTGTTCTTACCAAAATTTCTACAAGAGCGCGGATCTTGGCCAACAGGAGAATCCTATACCAAGCAAATAGAAGTACAATATGGCTTTCACTTACCGTTCAAAGATGAATTAGATGATGAGCATTTATTTGATAGAATGTGGGCTCCTTGCGGCAGAAAAACGGGCTCACGAACAATTATGGCCCCTAAAGAATTTCTAGCAAGTAACCAGCACGTTGCTGTAAAAAACATTGAAGATATTTTTGGAAGGACGCGTCGATTATATGAGATTGTTCTTACACCTAATTGTCAGATTGTAGAACAAATGCCAAAAACAAATCTTAAATTCGTGCAAGGTTCTTTTCTTTCTTATGCAAAACCATTTACTGATTAATCTCTTGTAGAATAATAGTATTTTCTTCAAGCGCCATTTTGCCTGAAGTTCTATATGCTTTGATTAGTCCTGCAGGACCAAGTTTTATCCCGCCAAACACACGCGCGGCACATACAAGTACATTTCCTAATTCTTTTTGTTGCAACAGACGAAGCAGGGGCGCTCCTGCTGTTTTACTTGGCTCGCCATCATCGCTTCTTCGCTCATTATAAACAAGGTCTCCTAACACATTTAATTGAGCTATTCTATATGCGAATGCCACATGACTGGCTTTTTTATGTTCTTTTCTGAGTTTTTCTAGAATGGGCTTTAGTTCTTTTTCAGAGCTAAAAGGATAAACATAACTAAAAAAGGATGATTTCTTTACAATACTTTTTGCTGTTGTTTGCATTGCAACCGTTTGTATTTGCATATAATTATTGTAGGGCTAAACTTTAAATACTTGTTCATAATTGATTGTAGCGGTGATAAAATGGGTAAAAATTATACTTCTTATGTAATTGTGTTAATAGTGTTATTTTCAATTACTATTTATCTTAATTTCATTAACTTAATGATTAGTATTTTCGGAAAAACATTTATTGCAAATATCACGCAAGCAAGTGGTGTGCCTGAACAAAATATGGCATTGAGTATTATTGTAGGTTGTATAACCTTAGCAATAGCCATAATTTATTTAATTCAGCTCATTAAGGTAAAGAAGACTTTATTTTTGTGGACTCATATTGCTTTTGGATATTATGTAGTCTCCTCAATAGTGAGTTTGGTGCACACATTAACTATGATGACTTTAGATTCCTTTTCAACTGCCATAACAATTGCTGCTATAGTCATATCTGTTGGTGCCACTGTTGCTGTATGGATAACATTCTACAAACATTTACTTAAAGCAAAAGCAACTAAGAAACTCGTCTTTGACTAGACGTTATTTTTTTCTTTTTTTTCTTTTTGTTATCTTTCTAACTGATTAATATTTTGTAAAGAAGTATTTACACTCATTCTAAGAAAGACATTTACTAAGGTCTTTTTGGTCCTTTGTTCTCCTTTTGCTCAGGAGTATTTGAAGAAGTAGTGGAATCATAATCTAATGCATCGTCACTAATACGATTGACTGCTTTAATTTCGTCTTCCTCTTCTTCTGTTTTAGGAATATATTCATTCTTAACTAAGTTTAATTCTTGGTTTTCTGTTGCTTCTCTAATTTTTTCACAGAATTTTAGTGCGCCTTCATAATATGAACGAACGGGATCTTTATCGTTGTGGTCAAGGACATCTATAACTTTGTCTTTGCCATGAGGATCGTGAATTAAATTTTTGAGTTTGTATGCGTCAGTTTTGAACAATTCAAATTCTTTTTTCTCATAGTTTTTGAGTTGTAATTCAAATCGTGTAATGAGTTCTAATAATTGTTCTGTGTTGATATTATCAGTTCCAATGCCCAACAAAGAAAATTCATTATACCAGTCTGATGGTATTCTTAATTTATCGCGCATATCGCTGGTTCCACCATGATATTTATTGTATACTCGTCCAACTACAAAATTTAATGCTTTAGATTTATCTTCAATAGAGTGTACATATTCTTCTATTGAATGCTGTTGTTCTGGTTCTGCTTCTTGTGTTGTTTCTTTTTCAGTCTCTTTTAGTGATTTCTTAAACACATTGTAAACTACAATAACATAAAATATTGATAAGATAAAGTTTAATCCAGTAAGTACTGGTACATCAATTCGTTCATGAATGCTCGAGCTACTCATACCAATTGCATAAAATGCTACTAAAAGAAGCAAGGGAAGTAACCAAAGTATTTTTCTTTGCTTTTCGTATTGATCATGTATAGTTAATGAGATAAGAATAGTTAATACACTTGGAAAAAAGCCAACAACAACGACAAAAAGGTTATGGTTGCCTAATGCTGCTGTTAATAATATGATAAGAAGAATAAATAGAAGAAACATCCCGCTAAGGACTTCAAAAGTATCAACTCTCTTCTTTGCAGACATAGCATCTTTTAAAGGAAATTTCTTTATAAAGCTTGCGTTCAGAATTAAATCTAATAGGTTTCTTTTACTCGGTAAAACATATTATTTCTTGATGTATATACATAATCGCCTTTGTCGGTAGGAATTTTCCATTGGTATATTTGTTTATTGATATTAATATATTTATCCTCAAGCTCCGTTACTGATATCTTCGCTTCCCCATTTCGCATGACGGGGTTTGAGGTATCTAGTAAATACCATACGTCTTTTCCTTTAATTAAATTTGCTGCATGAGCGCCGCCTCTTCTTGATGGAAACTTGATTTTACATTTTAATAATCGACTTTTTATTCCTAGTGATTGCAGAAGAACTTGCGTGTATAATGCTTGATTTCGACATACTGCTTTAGGTTTGTTTTTATCCAGATAATCATCTAAGGTTATTGATTTTCCAAAATTAAATGCTGGAAATTCTTTAAATGCGGTACCTTCATGGTCATAAGGCATGTCTGTAAAAACATGATGTGCTATTTTATGGACTGTTTGTGATGATGCTATTGGCTCTTTTTGCGCAATAAGATCTGTTAAAAAATCGTTTGATTTTTCAAAGATTTTACTTTTGTTAACGTATTGTTTTTCTCTTGTTCTTGTTGCATCATTTAAAGAAGAATCACCACCCATGTCGCTAAATCCATCAGGTATGTATGCTGGAATTCCTTTGAATATTTTAGTGTCTGAGCGTGTAAATGCGCGTTTATCAAGTTTTGTTAATAGTTTTTTGTATGCTTCAAAATAGCGTAATAATCTTGAATTATCACTTTCAGGATCTTTTTTTATTTCATCTAGGCTATTTATCGCAGAACGAATCATTTCCTCGCTATTTGAGCCAAATTTCTTCACGATTTCTTGTAGCTGGCTAGTGTCTAAACATTTATAGTGTATTTTTTGTCCCCTATTATTTAGTTTGTAGTCTACAGGAGCTCTAGCGTCGTCATGCAACATAGCGTATCCTAATACTCGTTCTTGAAGTGACATGTACTTTTCTTGGACTTTATCATATTTAAACCTTTCTTTATTTAGTTACTAACAAGTAACAACAAAAAGAAACAGTTGTATGGTTCTATTGATGACCTTACAAATACCCTCAAATAAACTACTTCCAGGCCTATAACGATAAGCTTTATAAAGGGTTATTAATTCCTCAGGAGTTATGGCAAAACTAATCAGAGCAGGCGCGTGGCGTCGTTTAGAACGTCCTTATACGCGAAAATCCAAATACCGATCCAAAGCTTTTGTAAGAGCTGTTCCTGCAAACAAAATGGTGAAGTACGAAATGGGTAATTTACAAGCTACCTTCCCTGTTGTTGTTCGACTATGCTCTGAAGTAGATATTCAAATTCGCCATAACGCATTAGAAGCTGCTCGTAAAAGTTCAAATAGACTTTTAGAGACTAAGTTAGGTCGAATGAGTTATAAGCTTAAATTCCGAGTATATCCTCATCACATTTTGCGTAACAATCCTTTAGCATCTGGTGCTGGTGCAGACCGTATGAGTACGGGTATGAAGAGTAGTTTCGGTAAACCTGTTGGGATTGCAGCTCAAGTACACAAAGGACAACCTATCTTAGAAGTTCATTGTAATAAGAAAGATATTGCTTTAGCAAAAACAGCTCTTGCTCGGGCTCGACATAAATTTCCAGCCGGCGGTTTTGTTGAAGTAGAAGAAAGAGCTGTTGTTTAAACATTCTTGATATTCTCTTAATATTTTCTCTTCTTTATAGAAATGTTTTTAAAGCATCTTTCTTAAATGAGTATTAAAATGGGGTGGATTAGCGTAGCGTACCAATTTATTGTTTCTGATAAATATTGGCACGCAATAGCAATTATTATTCTGGCAATCGTTATAGCCGAGCTTTTAATGCTGTTTTTCAAACGAGTAGTTGAAAAAATTGCTAAGCAAACCAAATCTAAAGCTGATGATAAGATTGTTATGCGTATTGAAACACCAATCATAGTTCTCGTGTTATTAATGGGTGCTCAGATGGCGCTTAGAAGAGTCATCACATCGGTTGATGTGTTTGAGAACGTTGTTAATACAGCAATTATCTTCATTGTAACGTATATTTTCTCTAAAGTAATTACTATTGTTTTAGAGTTTTGGCGTCATTCTAAGAAAGATAGAGAAAAAGAAGAGCGATTTCATGAAGAAGTTTTGCCGTTAATGAAAAGTTTGTCCAGCATTATGTTAACTATTATTGCAACCATGGTTGTTTTACAAATGTGGGGCGTCCAAGTAGGTGCACTACTTGCTTCTGTTGGAATTATAGGGGTTATTCTTGGTTTTGCTTTCCAGGATACTATGAAGAACATTTTTGGTGGTATAGCACTTATTTCTGATGGTTCCCTGAAGAAACATGATGTTATTAAAATTGAAGATGGTGAGATGGGTGAAGTTGTAGAAATGACGCTTCGTTCGACAAAAATTAAAACTTATGATAATGATTATCTTCTTATTCCAAATGGTATTCTTTCCAACTCGCGTTTTCTTAATTATGCGCAACCAACTAATACTATTAGAATAACAGTCCCTGTAAATGTTGCCTATGGGAGCGATGTTACTCAGGTAAAAGAAGTTCTTTTACGTGTTCTAAAAGGTCGCACTGATGTTTTAAAATATCCTAAGCGCGAAGTTCGTTTTATGAAAATGGGAGATTATGCTTTAGAGTTTGACTTCTTATTCTACATTAGTGATTATCGTAATAAATTTACGATGATAGATCAAATAACAAGTGAATCGTATAATGCCTTGCAGGCCTCAGGAATTGAAATACCTTTCCCTACAAGAACTATTTATGAAGCGAAACGAAAGTCTATAAAACCATTACTACACGAGCCAACAAAACCACCTGTTCTTATTAAAACAAAAGCTCCAAAGAAAAAAATTACTAAAAAGTTAACTAGAAAGAAAACGTCTAAAAAACACGTTAAGAAAAAATAGTGATTCTATAAAACTAGTAATTCTATAATTCATCTAAACGTTTTTGAACAATAGCAATATAACGAGGTAATTCGAAATGAGACAAGTCTTTTGTAAGAAATAAAAATCGCTTATAGAATTTTTTTGCTTTTTGTAAATTATTTGGGTCATAGTCTTTTCCAATATTGTAATGCACATTAGCAAGTTTTCGAATGCTATGAACTAATGGTATTAAATCTGTTGGTTTAATAACTTCCAAGGCCGCTTCAGATGAATTTCTCCATCGAGCACCCCATTTGGGCAAATAATTATCTGATTCAAATTCGGTCAGCGCAGAAGATGAACATTTAGCTACGAAATAACCATCTTTACCTAAGGTAGATGATGTTTCTAATAATTTTTGAGCTCTTGGATCATATAGTTGTTTTAATATTTTTCCCGCACCATATTTATTACCGAATGCTCGTTGTATGTTCATTAACTTTTTTTGTAAACTAATTCCATATACATTGTTAATGCTGTAGAAAATGTTAGCAAATAAATCAGCTTTATAGCTTAAGAGTTTTGCTTTATTTTTTAATGTTTCAGCATGAAAGGGATCTTTTTCACTAAGTGCATCTAATTCTTCATCGTGTGTTTTAAGGGCATACCTATAGAATTCTATGGATTTGCTTATCCAAGGGTCAGAAAAATCTCTCTCTAAGTATTGTCTTTTTGGATCTGCAATAGCGCTAAGAACATGAGATATACATTTACCAACAACTTCTAAATCTTCAGTATGTGTCGTTTCAAATGCACCATTAGAAAGAACTTCTTCAAGATTAGGTAAATCTTTAATAGGAAATATAGTATCTCTATACGTTGTAACAAACTTTCGCAAACTCATAAATAAAGCAAATCATGTTAGAGTTTATTTACTTTACTGCTTTGGTAAATGCAGTGAGAAAAGCTTTATTTTGCTTAGCAATTAATTCTGCAGATTTTTTAAGAGCATCTCGTGGTTTTCCTGTCTTTGTTTCAAGAACAAATTTAGGAATGCCAATTTGAGGATGTTCAATTGCATAGGTAGCAACTTCTACTCCAGACACCTCTAAGAGTGCTTTTTTAAGAGTGTTACAAAAGGTATGATCTGTTCCTACAAGTTGGAAAACCATCCGTTTAGCTGTTTCTTCAAGAACTTTGATTTCCATGATAGCCACCAGTAACGAGGATTTCTTTATAAAGCTTATTACTTCTTGTCCTGCTTAGAGGGTAAATTAGCTCTCTTGAGGATACTAAATTGTTGCAACGTAAGAAAATATACTTCAACCACAATTGGAAAAATTTCCGAAATGCTGGTGTGTTAATGTACTTGTTATGTTTAGTTTAAGAAGATCTTTAAAGGTTTTAGTCAAGAAACCAACGATAAAAATAAAGTTTTTATCTGGCTTTCCCGCGGAAAGCTTTATAAATAAACACTTTGTATCATGGGGTATAGGTGAAAAGGAGTTTATGGCTGAATTAACAACACAAATTATTTTACTCATTGTTTCTGTTTTGCTTTCAGGCGTGTTTTCTAGTAGTGAAATAGCTATGTTTTCTCTTTCTGAGCTTCGTATACGACACTTAGTTGAGCAGAAGAAAAAAGGAGCAAAACGTCTTAGTCAACTTAAACACGATTCTCACAAGCTTCTTATCATCATTTTAATTGGTAACAATGTTGTTAATATTGGTGGTGCTGCTATTGCTACAGCTCTTGCAATTAATTTATTTGGTGATGTGGGTGTTGGTATTGCAATTGGTGTGATGACATTAATTATTTTAGTTGTCGGAGAAATTGTTCCAAAAGCATTTGCAACAGCACATGCTGAAAAAATTGCTCTTTTTATGGCGCCTATTTTCGGCTTCCTTGGAAAAATATTATATCCTATTGTTTGGATTTTTGATAAACTTACTTCTTTAGTTGTATCTAAGGGTGCATCTTTAGTACCAAAAGTTACTGAAGAAGAAGTTCGAGATATTGTAAATATTTCTGGTGAACAAGGTTCTATTAAATTACAAGAACAACAAATGATTGAAAATATTTTTCGTCTTGACGATACACAAATTGTTGAAATTATGACTGCACGACCAGACATTGTTGCTTTTGAAAATACAAAACGTGTTGAAGAAGTTATTTGGGAAGTTAAAGATAAAGGTTATTCTCGCTTACCTGTTTTTGAAGGTGATTTAGATCATATTACTGGCATTCTTTATGTTAAAGATTTATTGCAAACAGAAGGTCATAAAGAATTAAAAGAACTTTCTCGCCTAGCTTTTATTGTTCCTGAAACAATTATTGCAGATCAATTACTTAGAGAGTTCAAACGGAAAAAAGTTCACATGGCTATTGTTGTTAATGAACATGGTACTATGACCGGTCTTATCACTATTGAAGATTTGCTTGAAGAAATTGTGGGTGAAATTTATGATGAAACGGATAGTGCTGAAGATATTACTTCAGATATAAAAAAGATTAATGATACTGATTATGTTATTCGAGGAAGAGCAGAAATTGGTGATGTTGAAAAATTCTTAGAAGTTGAATTCGGCGATGATAATGCAACGCTTTCAGGTTTTATTATGCAGCATCTCAAGCATATTCCTAAAGAAGGCGAACAATTTAAGCTTCATGGATTTAAGTTCATTGTTAAAGAAATAGAACATAACAGGGTAGAAAAAGTATTTGTCTTTAAACAAAAAAAAATTGAGATAACCTAAAACCAAGTAAATTATTTTTTATTTATCTGTTGAAACAGTTTCATCAATTTTTTCTATTGCATTATAGATATCTGCTGCTCGAGCACTATCTCGTTTTTGTACATAATTATTAAAACGTTTGAAGAATGATTCTTTTTGTTGTGGTATGGTTTCATCAATTACTTGTTTATACACTATAGTATCTGTTGGCGTATACACTGTTATGGTTTCAGGTACGTATGGCATTTGTTGACGCGGTTGGCCACAGCTATACATTAATGCTAAACCTGCTATGATAAGTCTTAGTGATTTCTTCATAAAAGATGTAAATAAGAAATACTTTTTATGTGTTGTTATTTTGCTTGTTCTAATCCAAATAACGTTACTTGTATTCGTTCTAAGCGTTTTTTATGGTGTCCTAGAGTGTTTTTTAATGGATAAGAGACATTCTCATGCCATGAAATAATGAGGTTATTATCGGCTGTGAATGCTTGTACAAAGTTTCTGGTGGTTGTTTTATGCATGGTGTAGATGATTGGTGCCATCTTCGTTGCGGCTGTGAGAAATAGTTTATCTGCATGTTTCATTTGTGTGCCGAATGGCGGGTTCATCACAACCACTGCATCTTCGCGCATTGTTTTTCCACACGTACTAATATTGTTATTGGTGAAGGTCCATTTTCCTGTGATATCTATCTCCCAATGTTCTGTGAGAATAGCCAGATTTTCTTTGAGAGCTGTGTAAACTGTCGCATCCATTTCTATAAATTCGACGTGCGAGGCACCAAGAAGTAGCGCACCAATTCCTAGAATGCCTGTTCCCGCTCCTAAATCAAGGACGTATTTATCTGTAATATTTTCAGCAAGATATGCTTGCCAAAGAAGTGATGCGGCCGTCTCGCTATCTGTACTATATTGTTCAAATTGTTGATTTGGTTTGGAAAATGTTTTGAGTTTTGATAAAAAAACAGCCAGATCCTTTCGACTTCGTACCATAATGTGCTGTTATTGTCGTTGCATTTAAATACTATTTGCTCTAAAATGACTTATAAAGAGGCGAGTCTGTGGCATTAACTGAGATTTTATCTGGAATTTTTCCCGCGTTATTAGAGATTGCAAAAGCACCTTTAGCAAAACCCTCTCTAATTTGGCAATTAGCGCCAATTCTTTGTATTTGGATACTTGTAGAATTCTATTTTGGCACTCATAAAAAAGAAAGACTTGGTTGGAATACTGCATTAAGCAATGGAATTAGTTTATTTTGGATAGTTATTTCAGGCATGCAACATATTTTTTCAGATGTAGAATTATTTACTTGGTTAAAATTTGGTTTAATTTCTCTTATTGCTTTATACTCCATATTTATAGTGTATATTTCATTTAAACACACGTTCAAACCAAAGCTAACTTTTTTGTTCGCATCACCAACACCATTGTTCTATTTCTCAGCATTGGTACTACTTTTTGCACACGATCTTATTAAATTAAACATAACTATGTTTATTGCAATTGCGTTATTATTTATTGTAATAGTCATATTTGTCACCATTCTTAAAAAGCTTCTTCCTGAAATGAAAGAAGAAGATGCTGATAAATTTTCAAGTTCAGCAAACGAACCCTTGGATATGGCCTTCGGAGATACAAGTTCATCACTTCCGTCTTCTTCTGATTTAGAACCATTATCACCTGTACCTGCTGAACCTTCTCTACCTCAACAAGATCCATTTCAACAACCACCAGGTGGTTTAGAAAAACAAATAACACCTCCAAACCAACCTCCTCAAAATAATTTTGATTAACAGAACTTTTAAAAACGAATAAAAGATGTTAATAATAAATTCGCTGTTGACTTGAAAACAATTTAAAGTGAACGTGATAAATTAGCAGCTTCAAGAAAATAGTTCGTATTTTAGAAAAAGTTAAGGAACAATAACTTTGTTTTGCCGTATCTATATATGTTAATCCAATCATTTTTTTTGTTGTAATTGTTCTACTTCTTTTAATCTTTTTTGTAATATTTTATTCTCGGGATAGTCTTCTAATGCTGTATTTAACTCCTTTAGTGCGTCAGAGTATTGCTCCATATAAATATAAAAATTAGTCCATTTTAGATGTGGTTGAATAAATGACTTGTTATAATTATCAATTATTGTTTGTAAGACTTCTTCACCAAAAGAATAAAGAATTTCTCGAGAAGAATTAATTGTTAATATAGGGGGCTTTTTGTTTGCCGCAATATAAGGCGCTCTAATATCTTCAAAAATAATCCCTGTTTGAGATACTGAATCGCCATAAACGGGATAAATAGCTGTATTGAATGCGTTTTTGAAAGCATTAAGAGTGACTTTTGGTTTGTTATTTTCTTCCCATAATTTTTGTAATTTTTGTTCTAAATCTGAATTTTTTTTATCATACAAATAGTCCATTAAACAACTCATTGCTCGTTTATCTTGACCTCGTTGTAAATAAATATCTGATAATGCGTCGTAAGAAGCAGGATTACATTCATCACGTCCTATTGCTTTTTGTAAGTAAAATATGGCTGAATCGTTTTGTTCTTCGTACACTTTTTTTCCTTTTTCAAGAAATATATCTGAATTATTTTTCTGGCAAAATATTGTACTTGAAAGAGCTAGAAGTCCGCCTATCAACAAATTAGTATACTTCATTTTGTCATTAAAGAATGGTTACGTATTTAAATGGATTTCTAAATTAAAATATTTAAGCAAAAACCAATATTTATAGCTAAAAATATGTAGCTAGAACTTTTAAGCAAAACATAAATACTTGAAACAATATGGCGTTCAAAAGATTTAAGCAAAAATGAGAAGTTCTAGTCATAAAAATAAACAAATAAAAAATAAATATTTTAAGAATTACTTAAAATTTTCAAGCGGACTTTTGACACCTTTCAAAGTTGTTTTCGTTACATGCGTATAAATCTGTGTTGTCTGCAAATTTGCGTGCCCGAGCAGTTCTTGTATGATCCTTATATCATTTCCCGACTCTAAGAGGTGTGTTGCAAAACTATGTCGTAATTTATGCGGAGATAGCTTTTTAGTGATTTGAGCACGTTTAACGGCCTCTTTTACTATTTTTTGGACATTTCGTGTTGTCATCCGTCTATCTTCTCGACCCGGAAAAACAAAACCGCTAGAAATTTTACGTTTTGCTAAATACTTTTGAATTTCGTTACCCAAACCCTCTGGAATGATGAATAAACGGTCTTTCCCGCCTTTTCCATCTCTAACCCAACCATGTCCTTCAGCTATTTCTAAATCATTAACTGTCAACGTAACGACTTCCGATACACGAAGCCCAGCTGCATAGATCAATTGTACCAATAATCTGCTCTTGAGCGGCAATGTATCAAAAACAGCACTTAATTCATCTTTTGTTGCAACAACAGGGAGTTTCTTTGGAATCTTGGGTGTTTTGATACTTTTGAGTGGTTTATCCAAAACTTCCGTAAAAAGGAACAAAATTGCACTTCGAGCCAAAGATACTGTCGATGCCGCAGATTTTTTGTCCTGGAGCAAATGTGACAAATATAATTTTACATCCGATGTTTCAATTTCATCGATTGGTTTTTTGATAAATTCAAAAAAATCAGAATTTACAGCTAAATAATTTCGAATAGTATTTGGTGAAAATCCTCGAAGTTGTAATTCAGTATGAAGTTGTTGTAAAATTTGGCTATTTTCAGTCATTTTTTACCTCTTTTAGGGCATATACGAAAAATAGTTCGTACAATATACCTTGTGCGAACTTTTATATATAAAGGTTTCGTTATATTGCATGGATTAGCAAATTTGCATCGAAAAGGTCGGGATTTAGGAGAGAAAAAAGGACTCAAATATAACAAAAATAGGACCAAAATACACATCAAAACTTTTAAGCAAAAAGTAAAGAATTAAGAACAAGTTATCTACTAAAATATTTAAGCAAAAAGAAGAATATTTAGACTAAAAATAAACCAAATAATTCAGTTATATTCTAAAGAATCAAAAATGATTTTTGGGACGCCGAAAACTTGGTTTTCTAGCGTAGTCAAAAACTATAAGCAAAAAGCAGAAATTTTACTTGTCTTTTTTTGCTTGTTCAAAGCATAATAATCCTTCCAAGAATAATAAGTGTATTATCTCCGAAATGATCTCTTGTTAAATTCATTTTTTCATCTCTATAAATGAGCGTGTATTTGGCACCAAATCTTTTAATGATTTATACAAAGTCTTGTTTTCTAAAGCATTTGGAGGCATAAGAACATATAATCTATCGTCGCCTCTCTGTTCAATAATATCTATGATTGGACCATAATCTCGTCCCAATTCAACGAATATGCTCATAATATCTATTTTAGAAATATCCCTTAGAACGTTTCTAGCGGCATTTCTAGCATGTAGAGAGTTAACACCAACATATATTGCATCCATTTCATCAATATCAACAAATGAACTGGTAGGATGAGAATTATCTAACTGATTTGATTGAATATTATACTTAGTAGATAAGAACTCAAGTCCCAAAGTAAGTTGTAAATCTGCTTCAAAACGGCCTTTAGCCCCTTGCAAGGTCAATCTCGTTTGCAAATTATCAACTTCTTTATCATATTTTTTACGAGTCATATTATATGTTGTAGAACGTCTTTATTTATAAGCGTTACTCTTTATTAGATACAAATAAAGGTGTTTTAACTGAAGTTAAAGTATTAAGTTTTGCTTAAACTATTTAGCTTATTTTTGACACAAACTATTAAAAAGTTCATTGATAAGAAATAATTGTATGAATAATCGTAAACACATACGTCAAATTAAACACTTGCGAACACACTTAAAACATTTGTTACAAGATCCTCTCAAAAGAGCAGGAATGGCAAAAAAGTTCGCTTTATACATGATGATGCGACTATTATTATTCATTCCTTCTAGTGCAAGTACACTTCAACAAAAACACGATTTGCAAGTATTAGAGCACCAAGTCAAACATCAACAAGAACTTACTATAGAAACTGCACAACGAGTCAATAACATTGCGTATTCTATTGAGCGCGAACTAGAGCAGAGAAAAATATAGTGTGCAAAAATAAATCATCTTCTCGCACTACTTCATAACCTATTAAAAGAAAATGCGTATTGTATGCACTATTATGATACGTACAAACTATGTTTGGACGTCCATTTGATTTTTTGGAGAAAAATGAAATGATAAAAGCAACTGGAATTTTATTTACTTCTATGACATGTCCTAATTGCCCGCCAGCCAAGACAATTTTTGAAGAAATGAAAAAAGAAAGAACAGATATTGACCTACATAGTTTAGGAACACACGAACCACAAGGTCAACGTTTAGCAAGAAAATTTGGTATACAATCAGTTCCTACATTCATTTTTTATGGACCGGGACACGAAAAACCAATGGGACTTGTTGGTGTTCAAAGCAAGAACACATTAAATAAATATATAAATATTGCCATGGGAACTGAGCAATTAGATGAAGAAAAAACTAAAAAAGAATTTTCTCTTCGTAATATTTTTAAAAAAAATAACGTTGAAAGTTAATATTCTTTTACACTTTTATATATTCTAAATCCGCTTCCTTTTGCAACAGTTGTTACATTTCCAAACAATTCTTGCATGTGTCCTTCTAAAACTTTTCCACCTTTAGAATGGCGCGCAACAAGTTGTAAATTCCCGCCTTTTTTAAGATGAGTAAATGATCCTTCTATGAATGCAAAACAAGTTTCTCTTCCCGCAACATAAGGAGGATTAGTGAGAATTACATCATAATCATCATCTAGTTTTTCAAAAAGATTTGATGCTTTTACCTTAATAGGTAGTTTGTATTTTTTTGCGTTCTTTCGTGTATAACTTGCTGCTCGCGCATTGACATCACTTGCAGTAATTTCCAAACCAGATACTCGCTCACCAATAAGTAGAGCCACAGCGCCCCATCCACAACCTAGATCAAGAACTTTTTGACCAGAGCTGAGCTCACATTTTTCTATTAAAAGTTTTGTAGCATTATCTACATGTTCTCGAGAAAAAAGTCCACTTGCTGATAAGTATTGGAACTCTTTGTTAAAAAGATGTACTTTAATTATCTCTTCTCGAAGCGGCGCGGTTTGTTCTTTATCAAAATAATGAGTCATAGGAATACCAAGGAATCATACCATAATTCCTAAAAGTTTGTATACAAGTAAATCTGCTGCAGCTAAAATATTATCACCTTCACCACTCACATAAATGCAAAAGTGTTCATCATCGCTTAGAATAACACTTGGCTCAACAGTCGTATTCGTTAACCAAATAATTGGTTTTTGACCAGTTGCATCACCGCAATTAACTTGCGTTATATTCAAATCATATGTTTCATCTTCAGGGACATAGAGTGCGCTTGATGTTGATATTCCATAAAATTTTCCTGTAACGCGTGCAATATTTATGCCTGCTAAAACAGGTGTTGAACCTGCGTCTGGATGTACTGCTAAAATAATTTCTTGAATACCTTTTCTAAGAAGATACTCAGTTACTCGATCATCATACACGTAGTCTTCTAAGCCGCTTGGATGATTATAAAAAGGAACTTCATATACATCTCCGGAAAGTTGTACGTGTGTTATCCAAAAATCTTGTTTTTCAGTTACGCGATGTTCGAATGCAAAACCATTATAGACACTTAAATCTTCTTTTGATGTTGCTTTATTAATGAGTTGATAAGAACCATACACAATAACTGCCACAATAATTAAACCTAGAATAATTCCAGCTACCATAGTTAGTTTATTTTCCTTTGCGTTCTTTTTGTTAAATGAAATATGTTTTTTTACCATGTTATTCACTCATCCATTATTCCTGATAGACTATAATAAATTCTATCTCTAATAAATAATATGTCTTGCGGTCGTGATTTTATTTGTACGCAACCATTTTCAGTAATATTAATTGTTGTTTTATTTGCTTGTAGTATTTCTATTACAGGCATGTCCAATGTTGCATTCGCACAAGAGAGTATAGGCATATTTACATAAACATCACTTGGCGCTGTAACTGCAGGGATTAATATTTTTGTTGTTGTAGCAGCCATATTAAATCGAAGCCAGTCATGTAGCGAGTCAAATTCTGTATCTGGCTTGAATAAATAAATATAATATGGCTTATTATACAATAGTTCAGTAAGATTTCCCGTTATAAGTATTTGTTCTGCTTCATATGGTGAAGAATAAAATATCACATCTGTTGTTACTTCTTTAAAAGCATTTACAGTGTATCCAGAAACTAATGGATGTGGTTCTATTGATTGCTCAAAGGAATAGCCATTATATTCTATTTGATTAGAATTACTGTTCATGTTTCCACTTAATGCAAATCCTGCAACCGAGGATACCATAAGAATAACTATGAAATAGGTTACAACCGCTTGCTTTCGCTTTTGTATGCGTTCTTCTCTATTTCCTCGTTTTACAACGTGATTTTTTCGTTTTGCCATTATGTTAAACCTGTTTGACGTTCAAAAATTGTTAATTTTTGTTAATTGACAGTTATGTCAATTTCAACGATTTGTTCTAAATCGTTGTTATTTACTCTTACAAGAACGGGGTTTTTTAAAAAGATTACTATGCAGAACAGGTTTATCATGATAGTTTCATGAAAAACTTTATTAACGCCAACCTCTGACAAAGGTACGAGTGAGGTACAGTTATGACATTAATACTACCAGATGATATGGAAAAACTCGTATATTTTACTAGAAGAAAGATTAATGATTGTTTAGTTATTACTTGGGTGGAAAAGGAAATATGTACTAAGTGCGGTAAAGGACTTATGGCCAAACCCAAAGATTCTAAAACAGGCAGACCTAAAATTCGCGCTACAGAATACGTATGTGGTGCTTGTGGTCATTCTGAAGAAAAACAAGAACATGAAGCTAAGTTAGAAGCAAATATTATCTATACTTGTCCTCATTGTAAAAAGAAAGGCGAAGCCACTATTCCATACAAGCGGAAGAATATTGCAGGTGTTGCAACACTTCGAGCGCAATGTGAACATTGTGGTGGTAATATTGATATCACAAAGAAAATGAAAGAACCGAAAAAGAAAAAAGCTAAAAAATAGTTTTTTCGGAGTTATCTTACGATAACAGCCAAAGGCGAAGAAGAAGAAATAGGTGAAAAAGTATGGCAGCAAAAAAGAAATCAGCACACGAAAAATTAAATGAGAAAGTAGCACTCAAAAATGAGCCTTTATGGTTAAAATGGTCCACTGCAGAAAGAAATAAAGCAATGACATTTGCAGAAGGATACAAGAAGTTTATGAAAGTAAGTAAAACTGAACGACTAGTTGTAGAAAATGTAGTTTCTGAATTAAAAAAAGCTGGCTTTAAAGATATGACTAAAACTAAGTCGTTAAAAACAGGCGATAAAGTGTATCGTGTTGTTAAGAATAAATCTGTTTTTGCATTTATTGTTGGTAAAGACAAAAATGCTCTTCAAATAGTAGGTAGTCATGCTGATAGTCCTCGACTTGATTTAAAACCGCATCCTTTGTATGAAGATAGTGGTTTTGCATTGCTCCAAAGTCATTATTATGGTGGCATTAAAAAATATCATTGGGTAAATACACCTCTTGCTATTCACGGCGTTGCATATACAAAAAAAGGTAAAAAAGTCGAAGTACATATCGGCGATAAACCAAACGATCCTGTCTTTATTATTCCAGACTTACTTCCGCATTTAGCTCAGACTCAAATGGAACGTAAAGCAACTAAAATTATTGAAGGCGAAGAACTTAACATTATCGTTGGACATATTCCTGTAAATGATAAAAAAATTCATGACAAAGTAAAACATACTGTTATGGAATATTTACATAAAGAATACGGTCTTATTGAAGAAGACTTTACTGTTGCTGAACTTGAAATGGTTCCAGCCGGCAATCCTGTTGACATTGGTTTTGATAGGGGTTTAGTTGGTGCTTATGGCCAAGATGATAAAGTCTGCGTTTATACTTCATTACACGCTCTTTTAGGTGTTCGAAGCCCCACGCACACTGCTGTTGGTATGTGGGTTGATAAGGAAGAAATTGGCTCAGTAGGTAATACTGGTGCTGCTAGTTTAATCCTTGAGAACGTCGCAACAGAATATGCTCAAAAAGCAGGTCTTAAAATCCCTGTGAGTAAGCTTTTAGACGATTCTAAGGCACTCTCTGCAGATGTAACAGCTGGACAAGATCCAACGTTTAAGGATGTGAATGACCCATTAAATGTCTCTTATTTAGGACATGGTGTTTCCATCGAGAAGTACGGTGGTGGTGGAGGGAAATACTCAACCAACGATGCTAGCGCAGAATATATGCAAGAACTTCGGATGCTCGCTGATAAGAACAAATTAGTCTGGCAAACAGGCGAACTCGGCAAAATTGATATTGGCGGAGGAGGAACAATTGCTATGTATATGTCTCGATACGGAATGGAATGTGTTGACTGTGGTCCTTGTATATTAGGTATGCATGCTCCTATGGAAGTCACCAGTAAAGCAGATATCTATAGCGCGTATCTCTTCTACAAAGCATTCTTCCATAATTAGGAAAAATTATTTTTTTATTTTATTTTTCTATTTCTTTATTTTCTTTGAAGCGAGAAATATCCTCATAACCTTGAAAAGAATTATGTTTCATAAAGAATACTTCTGCATGATATTCTCCTGTAGTTTCTAAAAAAGCTATATTTTTCAAACAACGCTCCAAGATTGGACGCGATACATCTTCATTAGCGAATGTTTTCTTATATTGTACTCTTAAATTTCGTAAAAATTGCTCATTAATTATGCTTTTTTTAAGGTCTGATTCTTTTTCTTGAACGGCCAAAACAGCAATTTCTAAGGGTTCTTCGCAAATAACCCCTGCAATCATTTTAACAGCATAATTATTTTCAGGAAACTCTCTTGTTCTATGTAAAAATATCAAGTCTCCAGTACCATCAATAAATGTTGAAGGTAGAAGATTAGAACAATAAAGAGAACCATTTGTCATCAAAGGATGAAAATGTAAAGAAATAAAGAGAGAATACAATGTTAAAACTGGTGGTGGTAAAGAAGACTTGATAATGCTATCATAATTGTTATGCATATCCAAATCTTTGCTTGGAGCCCAATTCAATGTAATATTTGATTTATTTCCCGTAACAACGGAGTCCACTTGAGGTGAAGATTTTTTTTCTTTGAAAACTTGAAATCCGGTCTCCACATGTTTAGAAATATGAACTTTTGCAGCATCAGTTAATCGATGTTTAAAATCCTCACTCAATATAGTATTTATTAATTGCGACATAAATCACCAATAACTATTTCTTTTCTCGAAAACGCTCTGAGAAGTCAATACTTGCTTTTCCAAAGAGAATAAACAAAACAATAAAGAGTAGGAAATAAATCATACTTTGTTCTAAAACTGTTGCTAAGAAAACAATCCACGTACCTGCCATGATAAGCGAGGTTATTCCTGTTTCAAACGATGCAAATCGTCGAAGGTAAGCCATATATGCATGAAGTAAAAAGAACACTGTTCCTAAAACTAAAATTATTCCAAAGAAAATCATAATTGGCCAGAAATATTTCGCAATAAAGTCCCATGCAAAAAAGTAAGAAACAGCTAACATAAAAATTAATACAAGCCCAACAATCATTTCAAATCCTGTTCGTTTATGATTGCGAACAATGAGAGCTACTTGTTGAATGCCAGCTAAGCTTGCAACTAAAAGTGAAAGCAATGCAATTGTCCTGTACAATTCTGCAGGCATTTGAATTAATAAAAAGAATACAAGTAAAAATAAAATAGTGATTGAGAGAAATGGACTTGATGGCATAAATGATGGTAGATTTGCTGAGGAGTGTTTTTTAGGAGGTTCTTTTTCAGGAGTTTCTGTTGCAAGGTTTTTAAGTTGCTCAGAAACTTCATCCAATTCATTCATAAAGTCTTCTTTAATTGCCCCTTCCATCAATAGAGCAAAATCATTTTCCATATTTAAAACTACCCCTCAGGAAGTACATAAAACAAGGGCAAATTTATAAAGAAAGCCCATCTCATGTCTAACCAGTATGACTCCACAAGAACGATTAAAAGAACTTTCTAGTTATCTTGCAGATAGAGGGTTTGTGTATGGTCCTGCCCCCGAAATTTATGGCGGTCTTGCGGGTTTTTACGATTACGGACCACTGGGTAAAGCATTAAAGAATAATGTTGAAAATACTATTCGAAAAGTATTTGCACAAAACGCTTTCTTTGAAGTAGAGTGTCCAACTATTCTTCCGCGAGAAGTTTGGGAAGCATCTGGCCATCTTGGTGGTTTTACTGATCCAATTATTAAAGATGAGGAAGGAAACACTTATCGAGCAGATAATTTAATTGAAGAGTTTGCAAATAACAACAACGTCACTATCAAAGTTGATGGTAAATCAAACGAAGAACTTATTGCAATCATTAAAGAACATAATATTAAAAGTCCTGCAGGTAATAATTTAGTTCTTGATATTAAAGCACATAATTTAATGATGCGAACAACTATTGGTCTTGATAGAGAAGCATACAATCGACCTGAAACTGCAACAACAACATACTTACCTTTCCTACGTTATCTAAATTTCTTTCGAGACAAATTACCTTTCGGTATTTTTCAAATTGGTAAAGCATATCGAAACGAGATTAGTCCTCGACAATTTTTAATTCGTATGAGAGAATTCACGCAAGCCGAAGCGCAAATCTTTTTATTCAAAGAACAAAAAAATAATTTTGAAAAGTTTGCTCTGGTTGCTGATGATAAACTT
Source organism: uncultured Methanosarcinales archaeon (assembly GCA_964611285.1). Classification (GTDB taxonomy): domain Archaea; phylum Nanobdellota; class Nanobdellia; order Woesearchaeales; family SKGA01; genus SKGA01. The sequence goes on along the minus strand of CAZSZY010000010.1, from coordinate 14 downwards.
CCTTTGTATCCTGC
>CAZSZY010000009.1:27360-31925 GCA_964611285.1 uncultured Methanosarcinales archaeon | reverse complement strand
TTATATCATGGCTGTTGCTTCATCATCTCACATCCACTATGTAAAAACAATTCTCAAAAGTAACAACATCGCTGATTACTTCAATGTAATTGTTTCTAGTAGTGAAGTAAAACACTCTAAACCCAACCCCAATATATTTCTGCATGCGCAAAAAAAATTAAAAATTTCTAAGAGAGACTGCATCATTGTTGAAGATGCAGCAAATGGCGTTATTGCTGCACGAAGAGCGGGTATGAATTGTTTATGTCTTCTCACATCAGAAACTCGAGATGAAGTCCCCAAATCTGCAACCATCGTACCAACTCACAAAGAATTATATCAAGCAATTAAACAAGCTAAAAAAAAATAAAATGACGCCAGAAAAATTCACTAAAATTTGCGACAAGTTTTTTGTACCAAATATTATTCGCAATCATCTTCTTAGAACTGCGGCAGTTGCTGTGCAAATTACTACTCATTGCAATAAAGAAATTAACAAAGAACTTGTACAAAACGCAATGCTTTTACACGACTTAGGCAATATTGTAAAATCAGACGTTCATCGTTTTTCTTTCTTTGAAACAGAAAACGAAGAATATTGGGAAAAGAAAAAAGAAGAAATTATGAAAACGTACGGAACGCATGATGATAACGCAACCGAAAGCATGCTCAACATCATAGATATTTCTCAAGAATTAAAATCACTTATCCAAAGAGGAAAAAATGATAAAGTTTGGGAAGCGGTAGAACATAATGATTGGAATGCAAAAATTTGCTTGTATGCTGATTATCGCGTCGGTCCTAGAAGTGTTCTCTCGCTGCAAGAACGTTTTGATGATTTGGAGCGTCGCTATAAAGAAAAACCTCCCGAGTATCATCTCAGCAATGAAGAAGCACATAGAATTCAAAACGGTTTTAGAGAAGTTGAAAAACAAATCTTTGCAGAGTGCGATATCTCTCCAGAAGATGTTACCGAAACATCCATTCAAGAATTCTTAGTAGAACCTTTAATTGAAACAAAAAAATAAGTGGCGCGTAGCAAGGTGGACAAAAAATAACACACCCAGTATAACCTTCTAGTTCTCTTCTCTCTGCAACCCTACAAACGCCGACATAAACACGTATGGCTGCTCCCGTCAAGGCCTGACCAGATTGATGAAAATAACGACCAAATAGGACAGAGTATCAACAATCACCAAAAGACTGAAGCACATTATCTCTGCCGCCCTCGCTACTTCGGCCCGTCCAACGATCCACTGAACGTAACAGGTGAGGATCAACCACCCGGCCTAGCCAAGAAGCATAAAGCTAAGTTTATTTATAAATATAAGGGTAAATTAGCCAAAATTACTTATTTAAACAAGCAATAGAACGAGTTGCAAAACACCATACCCAACCAAACAACCAACCGTTAAGAATGGCATTGCAGGATAGAATTTCTCTTTTTTTCCTTTGATAAAAAGCAGTGCTAAACTAGTGGTTACTCCTGCAACAATGATTGCGCTCAGACCAAATGCAGCGAGTTTAGTAAACCCTGATTGTAAAAGGTTGATAAGAACAGCACCTGAAAATAAGAGTGGAAATACAATGTCTCCTCCACCTAGGATGGCTTGTTTCATTTTTACTTTTTTCTGTGCTCCTTTTTTGCTTGTTGATTTTTTTGTTGTGTTCTTTTTACCGTCTTCAGTGTAAGTTATTGCAAGTCCTGCAAACAAGTTTTGCTTTGTCGTAAACTGCGCTAGTTTTACCATGTGCTTGCTTTTCCAAACAGCATAAGCATCATAGAGCGATATTGCTAAGAGTAGTATAATTGCCCAAAATAAGTCTAGTAAAGGAACGAGCATAACTGCTAGACCTGCATACATAAAAAGTTCTGTTATGTTGTGTGTGTAGAAATTATGTTTTAGTATTTTGAAGAGCGCAAGAATAGCACCTAATATGAACGCTAAGAAATGAGGTATAAGAACTCCAAAAGCTATTGTTAATGCTGTGGTAACTGCAAGGAAATACCATACTTTCCAGAGTTTTCCTCCAAATTTGAGTTTAATAAGACCTAATAAGATAAGTGTTGCAATGCCTATTCCTACAACCAAGTAAATTAACGTTTCAACACCACTTAGTTCTGGTCGTGGTCCTGCTGCAGTTTCACTAAATTCTACAACCATTGTTACGTTGTCTTCAGAAATTGTTGGTGTTGCATCATAATCAATGAGTGCTAGGCCTATAAGTTGTGCTATGACAAAGAATATGAGTAGAAGAGTAATAATTGGTGGCTTGTGCTTCATAAGTTAAAAAGGCAATTACGAGTTTATAGTTTTATCGTTTACGCTTAGTTGTTTTCTTTTTAACCGGCTTTTTCTTTGATGATGACTTCTTAGTAGATTTCTTAGCGGATTTCTTGGTGGTTTTCTTTGTTGGTTTTTTCTTCACAGAGACCGTTTTTACTGTTGATCGCGTAACTACTTTTTTCTTCTTTGGTTTTCTTACAAATTTCTTTTTTGACAAGTTTTTCTCAGCTTCTTTCTTTTCTAATTGGTTAAAAGCGCTCTCTTCACTGAAAAATTTGGTTGTTTTGTACAATTTTGTTATTTTTGTTACTTTCAAGCTTTTAGAAAATCCGCGTATAATTTTTACTGCTCTAATTAGTTTTAATCCTCTGAGAACACCCATTGTTGGTATTGCCGCAATAATATCAAAGACATTTTTGTGAAGGAAATCTGAGAAGTTTTTTGCCTTCTCATAAAGAATGACTAAGTCTACAATAAATAATACTGTAATTAATGCTTCCACTGCAAGAAGAATATCAGCATATGCAGATACATCAAAGAAGGATTGAGCTAAAAGAACAATGAAAGTTAATGCCACAGCCACAAGAATTATGGTTCCCCAAATGTGTTCAAAAGTTAAGTGTTTAATTTCATGAGGAGTTAATTTCTTTAATTCTTTAAGATGTTTTTCTTCTTCTTTTCTTTCTTTTTCTTCTTTATGTTCAAATGTAATAATGTTTGCAATTTGTTCTATTCCTACTACTACTATTGATGCAGAGAGGAAGATTACAAAGTTATATATCATTGTTGAAAAGTTAGCTAATGTTCCTGCTAATACTTCTGTAAGTATGAATCCGGTGATAATAACTGCCATTCCACTCAAAAGGAATTCTTTTTGATCATGATGACGTAGTGCGCCTACTACTATTCCTGAGAAAACTAAGACGATGAATTTTAATGATCGCATGGTGGTATCAAGTTCGAATGCGCCATCTAGAATTGCTACAACTGCTGCAACGATAAAGAAATATTGACTGAGCTTGTTTTGATTCATTTTCTCTTTTTCCTCTCAACCTTTTCTATGCGAACCCTCCTTTTTCTTGAAGTGTGATGTTCATCAAGTGATAATTCTTCTTCCACAGGACCATAAGTCATACTAATGACTGATGCAATAAATGCGGCTACACTAACAAATCCAATAGTAAAGGCCCATGTTGGCGATACTTTTGAAAGCACCATAGTGCTAAAAAATATTCCAAATAAGGAAACGAGCATAAATGTTCCGGATAATGGTGCTACTTTGAATCTCATTTTATTTACCTCATCATCATTGCAACAAAGTCACAAACTCTATTTGAATAACCCCACTCGTTATCATACCAGGAGACTATTTTTACCATGTTGCCTTTTGCAAATGTTAAACTTGCATCAAAAATACTGGAGTGTGAATTTCCCACTATATCGCTGCTCACTAATGGCTCTTCGCTGTATTGTACAATAGAGCTCATGTGATATTTTGATACTTCACTAATAAGCCAGTTTATTTCTTCTTTTGTTGTTTCTTTTTTGAGTTCACAAACAAAGTCGGTTACTGAGCCGACAGGAACAGGAACTCTTATTGCAATACCATCTAATTTTCCTGCTAAATGAGGAATTACTTTTCCAACTGCAATTGCTGCTCCGGTTGTTGTTGGAATAATGTTTATTGCTGCAGATCTTGCTCTTCTTAGGTCACTTTGTGGCGCATCAAGTAATCGCTGATCACCAGTATATGCATGAATAGTAGTCATATAACCTCTTTCTACTCCAAAATTATCATCTAATACTTTAACCAGTGGCGCTAAACAATTTGTTGTACAGCTTGCATTACTCACTAAATGATGTTTTTCTTTATCGTAATCGTGTTCATTTACACCAAGAACAATTGTTTTTACGCCTTCACCTTTTGCTGGCGCGCTAAGCATTACTTTTTTTGCTCCTGCTTGAATATGTAATTCCATTTGTTCTTTTGTTCTAAAAATACCTGTTGATTCTACAACCACATCTATTCCTAGTTCTCCCCAAGGAAGTTTTGTTGGATCTCGTTCACTAAAAATAAGAAGTTCTTTTCCGTTAATACTAATACCTTTTTCAGTTTCATGAACAGCTCCTGAGAACGTCCCTTGTGATGAATCATGTTTGAATAAATGAGCTAAAGTTTTCTTGTCAGTTAAATCATTACAAGCTACAAATTCTATATCTTCTCGAGCAATTCCAGCTCTCACTACCATTCGACCTATTCTACCAAAACCATTTATTGCAACTCTTACCATATTATCA
>CAZSZY010000009.1:0-27260 GCA_964611285.1 uncultured Methanosarcinales archaeon | reverse complement strand
TTTATTGCAACTCTTACCATATTATCATGACCTTCTTTTTAATTTTTATTTTGTAAATTTTATTCTGGATTAATTCCTAATTGTCTTTCTTTGTCCGCTATTTTTAGTGTTGTTCGTATAACTGTATCAGGGTTTAAACTGATTGACTGAATACCACATTCTACTAAAAATTGTGCAAAGTCTTCGTAATCACTTGGAGCTTGTCCACAAATACCAATATATTTTCCTTTTCGATTTGCAACATCTATTACTTGTTTAATAAGTATTTTGACTGCATCATTTCGTTCATCATAAAGATGACTTATAATTTCTGAATCTCTATCAAGACCGAGTGTAAGTTGTGTTAAATCATTACTACCAATAGAAAATCCGTCAAAAACATCCAAAAATTGTTCTGCTAAGATTACATTCGATGGTATCTCACACATACCAATTACTTTAAGTCCGTTTTCTCTTTGTCGCAGACCGTTCTTCGCCATTTCTGAAAGAACATTATGTGCTTCTTCCACTGTTCGACAAAATGGCACCATTACTTCAAGATTAGTGAGACCAAATTCATTTCGAACTTTGAGTATTGCTTGGCATTCCAAAGCGAAACCTTCAACATAATTTCCTTTATAATATCGACTTGCTCCTCTCCAACCAATCATAGGATTGTCTTCTTTTGGTTCGAATTGTTTTCCGCCAATAAGATTTGCATATTCATTTGTCTTAAAATCACTCATTCGTAAAATAACTGGCTTTGGATAAAATGCTGCTGCAATTCTTGCAATACCATGCGCTAGTTTTTCAACAAAATAGTATTTTTTATCTGCGTATCCAGAGGTAAGTTCATCAATATGCCGTTTTATGTCTTGATCTTCTAAAGTATCATAGTGAATAAGTGCTAGCGGATGAATTTTTATTTCTGAATTAATAATAAATTCTTCTCGCACAAGTCCTACACCTGCATTAGGAATAAAACTTTCTTCAAATGCTTGTTCAGGATTCCCCACATTCATCATAATTTTTGTTCTTGTTTTTGGAAGGTTATCAAGTTTTACTTCTTCAATGTTATAGGTTAAGTGTCCTTCATAGACAAATCCTTTATCGCCTTTACTACAATCAACAGTCACTCGTTGTCCTGTTGTTAGTTTTTCTGTTCCGTTCTCAGTTCCAACAACACAAGGAATACCTAGTTCTCGAGAAATTATTGCTGCATGACAGGTTCGACCACCACGATTAGTAACTATTGCACTTGCGATTTTCATAATTGGCTCCCAATCTGGATCGGTCATTTCTGTAACGAGCACATCTCCTTTTTGAAATTCGTGAATGTTATGAACATCTCTAATTATTCGTACTGGTCCTGCACCTATTTTTTGACCAACACTACGGCCTTCTATAAGAGTATCTCCTTCTTGCGTCATTTTGTAACTTTGCAAGACATTGGCATTTTTTTGTGATTGTACTGTTTCTGGTCGTGCTTGAACAATAAAGAGTTCACCAGTTTCACCATCTTTTGCCCACTCCATATCCATTGGTTTAAAGTGGCCTGCTTTTTGTGAGTAATGATCTTCAATGATTTGCGCCCAGTTTGCTAGTTGCAATACTTCATCATCCGACAAGCAGAATCGTTTTCTATCACTAATATCTACATCAACTGTTTTTACTGGTTTGTTTCCACCATGATCATAAATCATCTTAATGGCTTTTGTTCCCAATTGTTTGTGAATAATTGCTCGTTTTCCTTGACGCAATGTTGGTTTAAAGACGTAGTATTCATCAGGATTAACTGCACCTTGCACTACTGTTTCTCCAAGTCCATACGCACCTGTTACAAAAATAGCATCTTTAAATCCGCTTTCTGTATCAATGCTAAACATGACACCGCTTGTTGCTTTATCGCTTCTGACCATTTTTTGTACGCCGATAGAAAGTCCGATAGAAAAATGATCAAAATTCTTATCTACTCGATAGCTGATTGCTCTGTCTGTAAAGAGACTTGCGAAGCATTTTTTACAAGACATAATAAGTTCATCAGGTCCCGTTATGTTAAGATATGTTTCTTGCTGTCCTGCAAAACTTGCATCTGGAAGGTCTTCTGCTGTCGCGCTACTTCGTACAGCAACGTCTGGATTTTCTCCATATTGAATGCCCATGTGTTTATATGCTTCTAGAATTGCATCAGTTAATTCTTGAGGAAATTCTGCATTTTTTATGAGATGACGAACTTTTCTTCCTCGTTCTGAAAGATTGTTCATATCATGAGTGTCTAGGTCAGACAATATTGATTTAATCTCATTTCGAATTCCCGCGTGATCAAGTAAATAGTGATATGCATGTGCTGTTATTGCAAATCCATTTGGAACTTTAACTCCATGAGCCATTAAATTTGTATACATTTCTCCCAGAGAAGCGTTTTTACCGCCCGTAGAGGGTACATCTTCTATTGTTAATTGGTCGAACCAAAGAATGAAAGCTGTTGATTTATCCATACACGTGCCTCTTTTTAATTGTGTTTAAAACCATCTAGGAGAAGTATCCAATTCTAACCCACTCTCCCTCAGGTGAACACTCTAACAACACTTAAATTGCTTTATAAAGATTTGTTACTATTTACTAAAGAAAACGATTGTCTAAAAGGACTATAAAATAAAGAAAATCATGCCACGAAGAATTATTTTTTAATATCTTAAAGTCGAAGACTTTGAGACGCAAAAAAGGCACTATCCTTTTTTAGTGTAAATTGTCTGGCTTGGATATGCAAATTCAATCTTTGCTTTTTCGAATGCTTTTTTAATTTCAAAATTAACTTCGTCTTTTGCTTGTAATATCATATCTAAATTAGCTATCCAATAAATGAGTTGTATATCTAAACTTGATGCACCAAAACCAATGAAATGGATAAGACTTTCATCACTCGTACTTTTATTTTTCTTAACAATATCAGCAAGAAGTTTTTTTGCTAGTTCAAGTTTTTTTGTTGAGGTACTATATTCAACACCAAGAACAGTTTTTACTCTTCGTTTTGGTTCTTTGCTAATATTCTCAAGTGTAGAGTCTGCAATTTTTCTGTTAGGCATAATAATATTTGTGCCGTCAAATGTTTCAAGAGCGGTTGTTCGAAGACCTATTTTTCTAACGAAACCATCTTGTCCATCTACAAGTATTCGATCGCCTACTTTAAAAGGTTTATCGGTAATAAGCGCTATCCCCCCAAACATATTTCCAAGTAAGTCTTGTGCTGCAAGTGCAAATGCCAACCCTCCAATTCCAAGTCCTGCAAGTAAACTTCCTACTTCAAAACCTAAGTTTTGTATGATAAGCACTATTGCAAGAACATAAATAAAGAAATTAATAAGTCGTTTGAGCACCGGATATGAAGTATCACTAAGAGACACTTTTGAGCTTTTAGTCATTGGCTGCACAAAATGAGCTAACACCACATCAAGTACTCTAATTGCAAACCACGTAATGTTAATTGCGACAAGTACACCAAATATTTTTCCGTAGATAATATTAACACTTTCACTTAAAAGAAGGACGTTACGTCCAAAATGAATGGCAGCAAGTGACGCCGCAAAGACTATTGGACCTCGAATTGCATCAATAAGTAAATCATCTAGTTGAGATTTTGTTTTAGCCGATAACGCTTTAAAAATCTTTGAGAATATGAAATAAATTAATTTTATGCCAAAAAACGCGCCTGCAAGAATAACTAAAAAGATGAGCCATTGTAATAAACTATTATCTAACACAAGTATTCCTAGGATATCTGCAAGCGTCATAAGAAAAGAGAAAGGAGTAAGGGTTTAAAAAATTAATCTATTCCAAAGGACTCTTTACACATTTCGTAAATATCTTCGCATATGTCTTTTCCTTTATCAGCAATATACTTATCGTTTGGATTTTCTCCTCGTTTACAGCCAATAAGAAGAGATACTGCATTATCTTCATTATCATTTCCAAAATAAAGAAGTTTTCCTTTTGGAAGTTCCATTCGAATTCCTGTTCCTGCATAAACTTCTTCTCCGCTTGCTATCAAAAGTTCTTCTTTATCGACAATAACTCGTACGGAGGTTGAACCAATTTTATCTACTAAAATATCATGCTTATCTAGCTGTAAAGAATCTTTTTGCTCCAAATAATAAACTTCACAAAGACCATTTTTCAAATCTGACGTTGAAACTAAAGATTCTTCTTGCAAAGTAGTCTCGGAGGAATTTGTTTGAATAGACAAGTTTTCAGAGAGTAATTCTTCTTGGTGAAATGGTCGAAATATAATAAGTACAAGAATAAGAAAGAGAACAACAAAAAACAATAATTTATATCCTGCAGATAATGATTCGGGGTGTTTTCTCATAATAGAAATCTATGAAAATGAAGTATTTAAAGTTTCCCTCTGCTTTTTAAACATAATTTTATGCTCTGGTGACGCCATCAATAACTAAACTTTGTTCAACTAGGTTGATTGCTTCTTTAACGTCTTGTTCTTCTGTTTTTGTCCGAAAGAGCATTCTTGCTCTGGCTTGAGCCATACGCATAATACCATGAACTAAGCGAGGTCCAATTTCTACGAGATAATTTGCTTCGTTTCGTTTCGCATCTTCAATAAAGTTTGCAATAAGTGTTGCGTGATGTTTATCAAACTCAACATCAAGTTGATGCGCACGTTCAACATATCCTCGCAAGTATTCTATATCTTCTTCACGAAGACGAGTAGCTGAGGACTTAATTATTTTTCTAGTGATAGAAACAAGTTCTTGCAGTCCTGGTTTTCGCACCACATAAACTAAATGGAATCGCGAAAGTAATGCAGAATCAAAAGGAACTTGTTGTTGTATAATAGAAAGACTTTTTCCTACAAACCTATCTCCTGTCGGGTTAGCAGTTGCTAATATTCTTACATTTGCTTTAAATGACTTATGAGTACTTCCTTTATCATAAGTTACTATACCTTTTTCCATGGCGCTATAGAGTGCTGCACGGTCTGCTTTTTTCATTAAATTAAGTTCATCAATGCAACAAAGACCATCATTAGCCAGGAGAAGTAATCCTTTTTGTACTTCTTTTCCACTCATACTAACACTTAGACCTGCTCCACTTGTTCCAGAACCCAGTCCAAATGAACTAATTGGTGAAAGAGCACTACTGCCACGCAAAATATCTGTTTTTCCCGTTCCAGGATCTCCTAATAAAAGTAGATGAAATCGTTCTTTTGAAAAAAGTTGTAAAAGTGCTGCTTGTTTGATGTCATCCATTCCTAAAATATTTGGAGCAATATAATGAATCATTCGCTCTTGCGCGTGAAGTGAAAATTTTTTGTATGACTTTTCAAAACTATCTTCTCGAATAATATTGTTTAAATCTTTAATCAAAGTGAGAATAGGAACTTCTTCTACTAAAGCATTGAAATGTTTTATGGAAGAAATAGAAGTTAATTTTTTGCTTATATTTGTTGCACTATCGGTCAGGCCTATTTTTTTTGTTTTTAGTAAATATTTCACATCAGAAAGTTGATCATTTGTTAATATTGATTTTAATAGTTTAAGTTCTTGTCTGTGCTTTTTTCGCAAAGGCAATAAGTGTCTAATAAAATCTTTGAATGTTTTTTCCATAGTTTTTTACACCAATGTTAAAAGGAATGCATAGAGTTGAGCGAACTCTTTTGTATTTAACGTGTAGAGTTGTTTTGTCAGTAAATCTCCCAAACCCACCATACGCTCTCTAATCTCTCGTTTTGTCCAAATACCTTCAGAGACTGTAAGTATATAATTCTTTACCTTTTGGCGTTGGTGAGTATAAAAAGGAATGAGTACTTTTGCCGCCACGGTTGGCTTTAGAGTTGCTATAATTAATGCTGATTGTGTTTTTGGCAAGGGGAAAAAAGACTCTTTGGAAATAGTTTCTACTAGACGAACTTCATACGCTCCTCGCGCTATTAAACCTACAATTGTATCTTCTAATAATTTCTGTGCGAACTTTTTTCCTACTACAAGTATCATCCGTTCTGGTTTTTTTAGAAGTAGTTTGATAAAAAGTGGTTCACTAATATGATAAGGAATATTTGCAACGACTTTGTTAAAGGTTACGTGTTTTAATTCGTCTAATGCATCACCTGTTATAAGTTTTGATGGGACGGGCAAAATGAAACGAGGATCTTTTTCTATGCAGGTTAATGATTTAGGTTTTGCCGCGTGTAAATGTTTGGTGAGTGCTCCTTTTCCAGAACCTATTTCTAAAACAGCATCTGTTGGTCTAATTTCAGAAATTTTGGCTATTCGCTTCAAAAGTTCTTCATCAGTCATGAAATGTTGTCCTAAATCAAGGTTGTGTTTCATAAAAATAACTAAGAACATCTTCCTTTTATAGTTAACCAAAGTTTTAAGAAGCATTCATCATTATCCTTAAGTATGGATTGTCTCATACCTACACTTAAAGGCACAAACAGCGTCTGTGTCAAGGATATTAAAGATATTACGGGTAAAAAACCTGCTGCCAAAAACGAATATTGTTTGATTAAACAAGTAACCCCGAAAGAGATTGCTCAATTAGCATATTCTTTGCAATCAGGAGTTACTATTCTTCCTTTACTTGCACAAAATAAAGTATTTACAGCATTACAACTTTCTGACAAAAAATTACTAGAAAATGTAATGCAAGAAGGTATGACTTTTGCAGTTCGGTCCATTAAAGAAAAAGAAGAAAAATTAAGTTCTGAAGAATTACATGAAGAAGTTGGTAGTTTTGTGAGTGACTGGTTAACAGAAATTGGTATTACTCCTAAAGTTTCATTAAGTAAACCTGACATTACCTTTCTTGTTGTTGCAACTGGTGAAGAATATTTTGTAGGAATTGATGTTATTGGTTTTCGTTTATGCAAAAGACCTTACAAACTTTTTTTACATCCTGCGTCAATAAATGCATGTATTGCATATAGTATTGCAAAAGAAGCAGGTATCACTAAAGATAGCGTTGTCCTTGATCCTTTTTGTGGCACAGGAACCATCCCTATTGAAGTAGCATTGTATCAACAAAGCATGTCGCCTTTTCATTTTGAAAATAAATTTACGGGCTTAACTATTCCTTTTTTTAAGGATTCATTTGAAGCAGTTGCTCAAGTAGAAAAAAATAAAAAAGCAACTAAAAGTAAGATTTTTGGTTTTGATGCACAATTAAAAATGATGACAGGTAGCAAACAAAATGCAAAGATTGCAGGTATAAAAGAAAGCATCGCTTTTTCTAAGGTTGCTATTGATTGGATTGATGCAAAATTTGAAAAACACGAAGTGGATGTTATTATTACTCAACCTCCAATGATTAGTGAGCGAGTAAAAAACGAAAAGGACATACTCAAATTATATGATGAGCTCTGTTACCAGTCTAAATATTTACTCAACAAAAAAGGCACATTGGGTGTTTTTGTTAATCATCCTGAAAAGTTTAAGATTATTGCAAATAAGCATAAATTGACCTTTAAAAAGGAAATTCTTATGCCTATTGGGGACACAAACTTCTCTTTGGTGCTGTTTTCCCCCTAATTCTCCATAAAGTTTTTATATCCCTAAAAGAATGGGTCTTTTAGGAGAAACCTATGGTTGACTGCGAAATGTGTGGCAAGAGAAATGCCGGAGTTAAAAAAGCTCGAATTGAAGGCAGCATTATGTCTGTTTGCCTTGCGTGCGCCACATATGGTGCAGAAGTTTCTATGCCCAAAAAGATTTCTGCAAATATTATTCGCAATTATGCTCCCCGAGAGTATAAAGATGCTGATGCTGATGCAAGAATAGTTCCTCGCTTTAATTCTATTTTGAAAAATGCTCGAGAGAAAAAGGGATTAAAACAAGAGCAAGTTGCTAAGATGCTCAATGAAAAAGAATCTCTTATTCATAATATTGAATCTGGGAAATTTAAACCTCGATTAAAGACCGCTCGAAAATTAGAAAAATTCTTTGGAGTGTCCATTGTTGAAACTGTTTCTTTCGATGGAGAAAACAACGACATTCCTCAAATAACTAACAACGAAGAACCTTTGACTATGGGTGATTTGCTCAAGAAGACTCTTGAGAAACGGTAGAGTTCCAATCTAAAAAATAGTAAATACTATAACCTACATTGTCATATATTTTCTTGAATTTGCTGTTATGATTCATAACAAATAATAAACCTTCTTCTGGTCGTTGCCAAATAGCTCCTTGCGTCATAACAGGATCGACGAATACAAAGGCAATATCTTGTTGAGAAAATAAAAGCGAAACATAAGAGAAGCTTTGCGATGCTAAAAGTTCCGTTGCAAAGTGATCTTGAGTTTCAAGTCCCGAAAAGAATTCTACAAATGGTGTGTTCGCAGGATTGCTTAATATGTGTGTTGTAGCATGAGATGAATGATCGGCTATCGTTGCACGTAGATAAGATAATGCTCTAATGTGTTCTTGTGTTGGTGCTTGATGAACTTCTTCTTTAATATAACTACTAGTTGCAAAAAGAAGTATACAAATAAAGAGTAGAGCTGTTAATTGTTGTAAGGTTTTTACATGCCAATCCCGAGAAATTAAGAGAATAAATCCTTGAACAGAGTAGTAAGATAACAACAATAAACCTCCTAGCCGTAAGGGTTCATAAAATAAAGAGAGAATTAAAACTGCTGCTTGCAGACTCTTTACTCCTGTAAGTTTTGCTTTGGAATGTATTGCTAGAAATCCCCCCATGCCAAGTAAAACAAGGAAAAGAGAGTAACCACATCTTCCTCCTAAAAAACTGAATATACTATTAATATCAAAAGAAAAAGAAAAAGAAAAAGAAACAATAAAGGGTAAAAAACTACTTGCAAAAAGCAAAATGACATAACTTATCAAAACAAGAATAGCGTGTTTATTGTCTTTCTTAAAAAACTCTAAGAAGAAAATCCCTGCAAAGAGAAATGTTGCATAAAGAGGATCTAAAAGGAAAATAATAAAGAGGAAAAAGAGGTATAAATAATATTTTTCAGTAAAAAGATAAACAGCCACCAATGTAAAGAAAAGTAATGCAGCGTAAAGTGTTAAACCCATATGCATGCCTATAAACGCAGGTGTTAATGCCAGAACAAGCATTGTTGCGCATAACTCTCTTCTTCGTTTAAGACGGGGTTTTAAAAGAAGTAAGAAAAAAACCAAGGATCCTAAAGCAAAAAATAAAGGAAGAACTACAACTATGATTTGTGGCGAAGATAAGGCAACTAATTTTTTTAAGACAATATCATAGAAGCTTAAAGAGTTAGAATTTAAAGCAGTTAAATGAACATAAGTCTCCATATTTGATGAAAAAGGGTTGCCATGTATATTTCTAAGAAAAGGTGCTAGTGCTACTAACAGTAGTGAAAGCACTACACTGAAAATAGTTATTCCTGGTGTTAATTTTTTAGTCTGCATTGTATTTCATAAGCGGTTACATTTTTCCATTGATAAATAGGTAAAAAACAATCATCATTTGCAAAGGAAGTATTTAATTTAGGATAATCTTCCAATAATAAAGGAGTTACAAGAATATGAGTAATGCCATATTGTTGCAATGTTGTTAGAATTGTTGTTTTCGATTGAGAAAGAAATATTATTTTAGCAGCATCATATCGTTGTTGCGCATGCGGCGCTAAGATAAAGTTTGTATCATAAAAAGTTTTTCTTTGCGTGAGAAAGGTAATGAGATGACCTTCATCAATATGACCTAAAACAGTTGCATCTTTAGGTAATTCGTCTGCAAGCGAAGTGAATACTGCCACTTCATCAGAGATTGGTGTTTGATGAATAATAGTTTCTTGATAGATAAAAACAGGTAGAAAGTTAATACTCACAATAAGTATAAAGAGCAATAAGAAAATAATTTTTGAGTGAGGAATTATTGTTTTTGTTGAGAACGCATTCAATCTTTTTAGTGCTGGACCGGATAGAAGAATAAAGGTTAATGTTGTGTAGAACAATCCTTCGGTTAAAGGAATAAAACCAAACCAAGTAATCATACTAAAAACTAAAGCCATTGATGTTAAGAAAAGGTGCAGTCTATTTCGTTGAACAAAAAGCGTATAGTACATTGTGTAAATTCCTAGCAAAAGAGGAACTATCCCTATTAACGCAATTGCCAAAGGCACAGTCAATCCTTGAAACATACTCACCACTAATTCTCGAGGCATTGTTCTCCAAATCACTCCTGCACCATATTGTAAAAATAATGGTTTGTAAAGTAACAAGTGATACCAAATAACAAGAACACTTGAAAATAATAAAAGTTCAAATTCTCGTTTACGAACAGCCAGACTTTCTAGTTTTAATAATAAAAAATATAATGCAAAACCTGCAATGAATACTAATGTCAATGAACTAATGAGCATTGAAAATACAAGGGCAGCAATAAACCAAGGAATATATTTCTTCTTATTTGATTTGAAAAAGAATAATATTAACGTTAAATAAAGCACTGCAAAAAGTGACGAGGGTAATAAAGTGTTCAAATGGGTGGTAAAAACACTAGGACTTAATGCTGCTAAAAGAGTTGTTAACAATGCAATCCACCTGTTTTTTACCAATCGTTCAATTATTTTGTAAATTAAGAAGAGAGCAATAAGGCCAAAAATTATACTTGCATACTTAAACAAAAGTATCGTTGGGATAAAAAAAGTGAAACCTGCAAGCAAAGTATAAAAGAAAATTCCATTATATGTTATCCTTCCTTGATAACTTAAGTCATCTATAATAAAAGGAAAGCCACTTTTGTGAATGTGATCTATTTGTCGTATACCATAATAAGAGTCATATGCAGGAAGCGGTGTTTGCATGACAAAATAAAGTTTAATTACTAAGACTAAAACAAGTAGTCCTACTAAAAACCATTCTTGTGTTCTTTTTGGCTTTACAGCTACTGCTGTTTGAGCAACCTTACGTAATGATTTCTTAATGGGCATAGTAAATAAATAAAGAATTAACTAGTTTTTAAAGCTGTGTAAAAAAAAGAAAAAAGAAATGCTAAAAAATAAAAAACATTTTTTGCACGCTTTACAGCGTAAAAGAAGCTTATTTCTTGCGTTTTTTAGTCGTGGACTTCTTTTTGGTTGATTTTTTGGTTGTCTTCTTTGGCTTTGCTTTTGGCTTGGCCCGTTTAGCACCAAGTTTTGCTTCAATAGTACGTTCTTCACGCTCTATATTTAGCTCTTCTTGCAAGACTCTATTTGTTAGAGCTTCAATGTTCAGGTCCATACGCGCAATTCTTCGTTCAAGAAGAATTAAGACTCTTAGACTATACACAATTGCCGCAAGCGTTCCAATAATTATGCCAAGAATGACGGTATCAGTTGCCATTTTGATTCCTCACCTCATATGATAATGTGTTCTGCGCTAAAGTAGTATTTAAATGTATCGTCAAAGATACACAAGGAAATGACTTGATTTCAAGGCGTAGAGACGTTGTTTTTAGTGAAAAGAGCTTCTGAATAGAAAAATATTTAAATGCAGTTAAGTCCTTTGTACTATCCCGTCCTAGTGACGTTTTTGAGGGTGATATAATGCTTAAAATGAAGAAAATTAGCGAGACGTACGATATGCGTGTTTTTACTGATGCTGGCGACTACTTTGGAGATATAGAAGAGTCCATTCTCACGCAAACAAAAATTTTTGGTTGGAAAGTAAGAGCAACAAAAAACTCATTTCTAAACAAAGTTCTTGGTAGCGCAAAAGGAGTAATTGTGCCTCACCAACTGGTTAAATCCATTGGAGATATCATGATTATTTCAAAAACAGCTATTCCTTCCTATCGCCAAGACGAAGAGGAATAAATTTTTTTATTAACTTTTTTCTCAACTTTTTGGTGTGTAAACGTTGAACTCTGCTATAAAATATACTGCATTAAAACATCCGTGGTTCTACCATTATTATGTTGACACGGAAAAAACAAATATCTACACGCCAAAAAAATTACATTCATTCTTAGAGTCTATGTTTAATGCATGTCCACATCAAAAATTCTTAGAAGGACCTCGCTCAAGTAACTTGAAAGTTCGCTCAACAGCAGATCTCACGCAAATTCCCAATAATGATGTGTGTCAATTTGCAATTGATGGTAATACATGGGGTCATCAAGGAACTGCACATGGTAATGTCCAACTCCACATGTTGCAAAATGATCCAAAAACTATCGGTGTAGAAATTCCTTTGTGGCTTGACACAGATGAATACAACGAATTAGGTTTACAATTCGATAAAGAAGGACCATTAACAGGCCATATTGATTTGGTTCGTGTTGATGATGATAAGATTTGGATTTGGGACTATAAACCAAAAGCAGCTAAAGAAAAATACGCTGACACCCAAGTGTTAATGTATGCAATAATGCTTTCCAAAAGAATTGACATTCCTCTAGACAATTTTATGTGTGGTTACTTTGATGAAAAAACTAGCTACGTCTTTAAGCCCGAATACGAACAACTAGCACCCTTAATAGAAAAAAATAAACTTAATTGATTTTTAATTTCCAATTAAATCTTCAAATGTTAAACCTTTCAAGTCAACATCTGTTTTGCTGATGACATAGCTTTTTGTTGTTTCGTTTAAATCTTCTAAAGAAAAGAATACCCAAAGAATGCCTATAAATTTTACTGCAATCCATGCTTCCGCTCCAAATGTATTTGCAAAGTATTTGAGTTGATTTATTTCATCTTGTGGAAAATATTTCTTATCATCAACAGTTATTTTTGCTTCTATAGCCAGTCGTCTTCCTTCTCGACCAACTAATATGTCGGGACTGGGGTAATGACTAGACCCAGATCCTGCAACGCGTACTGCAGCCCATCCATTCTTCCAGAATGTTCTCACAAGCTCTCGTTCTGCATTTGTTCCTTTCCGTTTAGACATACAATCTCGCCTCTTTTTTATCTTTATATAGCTTTGTGCGAGTGAAAACAAATATTTATATAGCAAGCGCTCTTTTTCTATCTTGTTTGAGGGAGATAAGGGCTAATTGTGCTCTATTCTTTGTTGGAGGGTAAAATATGAAACATGCAATTCCTTTAGCCGCTATGGAGCGGGTATTAAAAAATAGTGGTGCTCATCGAGTTTCTGAAGAAGCAAAGGTTGCTCTAAGACAAGTCTTAGAAGACATTGCTATGGAAATTGGTGAAGAAGCAAATAAACTTGCAGCTCATGCTGGTCGAAAAACCGTTAAAGCTGACGACATCAGATTAGCTAGTCACTAAAAAATTTATTTTTATTTTTACAACTTTTTTTTAAAGAAATCATATGCACAAGTAGTGTTAGGAAAAACTGCTTTCGCTTCTTTTTCTAATAGCGTTACTTCTTTGTAACGTTGTGAGAAATGGGTAAGAATTAATTCTTCAGCTCCAGCCATACTAGCAACTTGAGCTGCTTGTTGCGCAGTCATGTGTTTGTATTGTTCTGCTTTATGTTCTAGTTCATGTAAATAGACTGCTTCACTCACTACTAGGTCGGCATTTTCTGCTAAGTCATGACAAGCATCAACTAGTTGCGTGTCAAAAATAAATGCAACTGATTTTCCAGGAGTAATGGTTGAAATAGTGTCTGGATTAATTTTCTTACCGTTGTGCATTATTGTTTTTCCTTCTTGCAGCTTTCCTACATTCGGTCCTTTAATACCTAGTTTAGTAAGCTTTGCTTGATTCATTCGTCGTACAGGTTTTATACTAAATCTATAACCAATACAAGGAGTAGAATGATCTAAGTTAATTGCAGAAATATCATATTCTTCTGTTTCAAAAATTGTTTTTAATTTCTTTGCATCGACTTCTGTAACATCTAAATCAACTTTTTTTTCAAAAATACAACTATTCATTAAATGATTGAGATATTTTTTTGTTCCTTTTGGTCCGAATAAACGAAGAGGTTTTGCGTCTTGTCCACTAAAGTTTCCAATAGTTTGAAGCAAACCAACAAGGCCAGATACATGATCACCATGCCAGTGACTAATAAGAATTGTTTTGATTTTTTGAGCATTGAGTTTTGCATGTTGCATTTGCCTTTGCGTTCCTTCGCCGCAATCTAAAAGGATGCCTGTTCCATTATAATCTAGGTAAATGCTCTGAACATTCCGTTCTTTGGTCGGGACCATCCCCGCGGTGCCTAAAAATACGAGCTCCATAAAGAGAATAAAACCTAAGCTTCTTTATAAATATACAGCTAAAAAGCCGTGCTCATCTAATTAAAAAAGTATTTAAATATAATATTTCTAAATTAGTATTATGACAATAGACTGGCTTAATGTTATCTCAACAATAGCAATATTTCTGGCTTTTTGGATTGTAAGAGCATTGATAGTAAAAAAGAAAAGCGGCAAGTCATTCTCTGAAGAGTGGTTGAGAGGAATGGGACTGTATTATTGGTTTACTCATCCAAAAGCACTATTGCAACTTACTTCAATCCCATCACTCATTTTTTTTATGCTTATTTTCGCACCTAGTGGATTTTCAGGACTTAAAAATGCAAATCCAATAATTTATCCAATACTAGTAGCATTACTTATCCCAATAATTTCAGGCATCATTTATCTTTTCGGAAGAAAAAATGAGAAGCTTACCAAGATATTAGTGCATATCGTGGGAATGTGGTTAATTTTATTGATAATTGCAATAATAATAATAGTAAGAGGAATACAAATTTAATTAAACAAGATTTTTTTTATTTTGACCTGTAAAGAATTGACCCTGCCAAACCTGCAAAATTTATTATTAGCCAAGAAGTGAATTTCACTAGATTATCCAATTAATATAATTCTCAAGCACGTAAACGAGTCCATCGATAAATAAACACACGTTTATAACTAAAAGCGGTTTAGCCTAGATTAACATGACTAACGAAATAGAATTCAAAGACTTAGGTCTAATTCCCCCCCTTAACCAATCACTTGCTAAGCAAGGTTATACCATTCCTACTCCTATTCAAGCGAAAGCTATTCCTGATTTACTTCTTGGTAAAGATCTTATTGGTATTGCACAAACGGGCACTGGTAAAACCGCTGCATTTGTTGTTCCTATCCTCCAACGAATGACTGAGAGTTATCCTCGTAAAATTAAAACTTTGGTGCTTGTTCCTACTAGAGAACTTGCAGCGCAAGTTGATGAAAGTTTTGATGTATACGGTGAGTTCCTTAAATTCAAACATACAGTTATCTTTGGAGGCGTTCCTCAAGGTCAACAGGTTAGAACTTTAAGCAAGGGTGTTGATATTCTTGTTGCAACTCCAGGTAGATTATTAGATTTAATGAATCAACGAAAGCTATCAATTAGAGATGTTGAGTTCTTTGTTCTTGATGAAGCTGATCATATGCTTGACATGGGTTTCATTAATGATATTAAAAAAGTCTTAAACAAACTTCCTCCTAAAAAACAATCATTATTCTTTTCTGCAACGATGTCTGCTGAGATTAACAAACTTGCAAAAAGTTTACTTCACAACCCTGTTCGTATAGAAGTCACGCCTCAGGCAACAATTGTTGAACTAATAAAACAAAGTATCTTTTTTGTAGATAATTCTTCTAAAGAAAGATTGTTACTTGACCTCATGCAAGAAAAAGATATCGGTAGCGTTCTTATTTTTACACGTACTAAGCATAAAGCAAACAAGGTAGAAAAATTTCTTAATCAAAATAACATCCCTGCAGATGCAATTCACGGTAATAAAGCACAAAATGCAAGAACTAAAGCAATTACTGATTTCAAAAAAAGAAAAATTAAAGTTTTGGTTGCAACTGATATTGCTGCTCGTGGTATTGATATTGATAATATATCTCATGTTATAAATTATGAACTTCCTAATGAGCCAGAAAGTTATGTGCATCGTATTGGAAGAACTGCTCGAGCTGGAGCAGAAGGAACTGCTTATTCATTTTGTTCTGCTGAAGAAAGAAATTATCTTCGAGATATTGAAAAGTTAACAAAACAACGACTGGACATCGCAAAGCACAAACATCACTCTAATGCCGCACAGCAAGCGACAGGCACTGCTGCAAGACCGCCTCCAAGAGGACAACAACAATCTCGTTCTAGAAAACCCGCATCAGGTGGAAGAGGACGAGCACCTAGCCGCTCTGGTTCTCAAGATAGACCTCGATCAGGAAGTCCTAGAGGAAGATTATCTCCTAGTAAAACAAATTTTACAAATAGTAAGGGAGAATTTATACCGCCTGATAAAAACGGACCTAGACCTAAAGGTCCATCAAGAAACTTTAATAGAAAATCTAGAGGCGACAAACCGTCATCAGGCAAACCTCGAAATGATTCTAGACCTAAGAAAAATTTTAACAGAAGAAGCAACGGATCTAGAAGGTCTTAATAATAACGCCTTTGTATTCTTTAGCAATTATTTCTTTGCTCTTTTTGGTAAACTCGCCATTTGTTAAGAAAAAGCATTGCATGTCTTTTTGTTTTGCTCTTAGAAGTGCTGGCGCGACATCATTTTGATTGAGTTTCTTTTTGTTTCGTGCAAGACAAAGCATTTCCATATGACCAACTGCTGAAGGTATGCGTATAATAAATTCATATTCTCTATTTTTAGCAATTGTTTTTTCTTCAATAGCAGTAATTTCGGAGCGTGCAAAGTAATCACGAACGTCTTCATAAAAAGGTGTTGATTCGAGTGTCTTATCAACAACTAATTGTTTTTGTTCTTCAACACTTGGAACTGGTTTTTGAACTAATTCAGTTTTAGGAGCTTGTTTTGGTGGTGGAGATGATAATTTTGGTTGCTCAATAATTTTTTCTACTACTGGCTCCGACTTTGGCTCTTCTTTTGGTTTGGAGTTCTCAATCAAAATTGCTTTTGCTTGCGTTTCAGGAACCAGATAATATCTCCAAAAAACTACTTCTCCTTGATGTGTTTGCATCGTAAATGATTTTGCAAAATCTTTGATTTGTCTAATGGAAACTCGATGAAATAATTCTAGTGAGTGATCTCGAAGTATTCCTTTTTCCTTAAGGAGTTGTTGTGTTTGTTGATCTTTTGGATTAAGATACTCGGTAAATTTTTCTAGTTGTTCTTCTTGTCCCTCTAAATAATAAAACGGGCTACTTCCTTTTTTTAAGTTAGAGATTTTAACGATCCCTCTATTTGCAAGTTCACTAAGAATAGCGCCTAAAATGGTTGTATCTCCTCCTAAGACTTTTTTTATATCATTTGGAACAAGAGGACCTTTTGAGCGTAGAAGTGAAACTATCTTATCTTTATCCATCAAAAATCAAAAGAGGGTCTGGCTTTTTATACCTTTGGAAAAATACGTAATGACTGTTCCCAGACCGCAGAAAAGCTGACTTTGGCCTACGGCCGTACCCATTTAATTTCCCAGAAGGTAACGTCGTTTTCATCATCAACAACACCCATCATGAGCCGTTTCTTTGTAGAATGTGCTACTCTATTTTTTGCTGCAAAGTCAAACCAAGTGTATTTTTCTCCTTCATGTACTGGATAAACTATCCACCGAGCGTGATCTTGTCCTGGTTTAATTCCTCGGTCATATACTCTAAAGTCTGCTCCAAATTTTAATGCTGTTTTTACAACATATCCTCGATTTCTCATATCCTTATAGACTGCATATCGTATCCAGAATTTTGGTTCTGCTCTGCTTGCTTTTGAAACAAAGCTAGGAAAGTCAAGTGATTTGTTTTTTCCATCTAAAACAACTATTTTCTTTTTTTCCATTAAATAGAGTGCTTCTGTTAATGAAAGTTGTACTTTACCGTCTTCAAGAACCGTTCCAAAAGCGCTTTGATTAAAAAGTTCTCGAGCCAAATCCGTATCTTCTGTAATAACTCGTTCTCGAGCAAGCATTGTTTTAATTGGACCATTACTTTTTTGTTTTTTACTTGCATTATCAACTACTAAAATCTCAGGTTGCACTGTAACATCTGTTTTCTTCTTCACCGTAGATTTCTTTGTGGTTTTTGTAGCTACTTTTTTAGCTTGTGCCACTTTTGGTGTGATTTTTTTTGCAGGCATAAGAGATACAGAGTTAAAAGCCATTTAAAAAGGTTTGTGTGATGTGGGTTTCAGTAGATTTTTATACTCTCATCAGTTAATATAGTTCATGGGTGTTGCTATGAGTGGCCTTCTTAGGGCCCAAGAAACAAGTATTGACCGATTGCAAGGTAAAATTATCGCTGTAGATGCAATGAATATGCTCTATCAATTCGTCACTACTATTCGCCAACATGACGGAACTCCCTTAAAAGATAGTAAAGGAAATGTTACTAGTCATCTTACTGGGCTTTTTGCTCGAACTACTCGACTTTTGCAAAAAGGCCTCAAATTAGTTTTTGTATTTGATGGTGAAATGCCTTCTCTAAAAGCTGCAGAGCGAGCAAGAAGAAACGAATTAAAAGAAAAAGCAAAAGAGCAACTTGACGAGGCAACAGCTACTCAAGATATTGCTCAAATGAAAAAATTTGCTGGGCGAACTACTAGAGTTACAACAGAAATGATACAGGAAAGTAAAGCACTTCTTATTGCTCTAGGTATTCCTGTTGTGCAAGCACCAAGTGAAGGTGAAGCACAAGCTGCATTCATGGTAGCGCAAGGCGATTGCGATATTGTAGCATCGCAAGATGTTGATTGTTTAATTTATGGCGGAACTAAGATGATTAAAAATCTTGGTTTGTCTCCTAAACGTAAAAAAATTAATGCCTTAACGTATAAAACCATCCAACCTGAAATTATTACTCTTGCAGATGTTCTTTCTGATTTAGATTTATCTCTTGACCAGCTTCGAGCTCTTGCAATGCTTGTTGGTACTGATTTTAATATTGGCGGTATTAAAGGTCTTGGTCCTAAAAAAGGATTGTCTCTTGTTAAAAAATTTGGTGAGGACTTTGAAGGGTTATTTACAGAAGTTAATTTCCAAGAAGAATGCGCAAGCAACTGGAAGGATGTTTTTGATACTATTGCTAAAATGCCAACCATTACTGATTACAAATTAGAATGGAAACCTATCAACAGAAATGCCATAAACAAAATACTAATCGAAGATCATGATTTTTCTACAGAAAGAGTAAATCATTCTCTTGATGAACTTGAAAAAGCCAACAAGAGCAGTCAACAAACAGCTCTGAATAATTTTTTCTAGATAAATTAATAAACTTGCTACGTCTAACTAGAGCAATAAACACGAGGTATAGGCATAATGGAAGAAACATTCGAGCAAAAGGTTATTCGTAACGTTCAAGGAAATTTCGCAGTTTACAAAACAACTGAAGTTGTTGGTGATAAAAGCTTCATGGGTAATCTGGAATGGGCAGAACCTGAAGAAGTTGATAAATTCTTTATGTTTGCCAAGAATCTTGGTGCTAAGGTTATTTACATTACTGAAGGCGAAGATGAAGACGAGACAACTGGCCAAACTAAAAGCACCATTCTTCAAGTAGGATTCATTCACGATGGTATTATGCATCAAATTAATTATGCTGAAGACGATGAGGATGTAGAAATTGAAGATGATGATGAAGAGGAAGAAGATGAAGACTATGAGTATACTCCTTCTGATGAAGAACGTCAACAAGAGCTTCCAAAAGAACCAAGCGAACCACAACCGGCTCAACCTAGTCAGAATTTGTTCTAGAAATTAATTTTATTTTTTTAATTAAATCTTTAGCGTGGTAATTTTACTCATGCCATGCTCATTCATTGATACGCCATAAAGATTATCAGCTTCGCTAATAACACCATCATTATGGCTAACAACTATATATTGTGCGTGTTCACAGTATCCTCGAACAAGTTCAGCTAGTTTTTGAGAATTCTTTTTATCAAGTGCTGCGTCTACTTCGTCAAGCACGTAGAAACTTGCTGGCTCGTATTCTTGCACTGCAAATAAGAAGGATAGAGCAGTCATTGTTTTTTCTCCACCTGAAAGACTTCGTATATCCATGAAACGTTTTCCTGTTAGTCGTACTTTAATTTCTACGCCTCCTGCAAATGGATCTTTGGTATTTTCTAATACTATGCTTGCTTCTCCTTTCATGAGAAGCGTTGAGAATATTCGTTTGAAGTTGTCTTGTAGTGCTTCAAATGTTTTCATGAAGAGTTCTTTTTTCTTGCTGTCTATCTCGTTCATCATGACAAGTACGTCTTCTCTTTCTTTTCGAAGTGTTTCTTTTTTCGTTTGCAGATTTCTATATTCTTGTTCTACTTCTTCGTAGATTTCAAGTGCGCGCATGTTTACTGCGCCAAGGTCTGCTGTGAGTCGGTCAAATTCATTAAGTTCTCGTCGAATAGTATCTTTGCTTTTGCTTGGGAATGGCTCTACGTCTTGGTAATCCTTGTCTTCTTCGTGATAACCGGCAAGTTCAGCTTTTACTCGCGCATTTTCTAGCGCATAAGCATTATTTTTCATTTCTATTGTTCGCTGAGCAGTATTATTCTCTGCTATTTTGTGTTCTGATTTATTTACTGCATCAGATAGTTTTGATCGTTTGGTGAAGAGTTCTTTGAATTGTGCGTAGAATACCGCTTCTTGTTTTTCTTTTGCTTTTAGGTCTGTTTCTTCTTCTTTTATTTGCACGAGAAGTTTTGTTTTTTCTTCTTTAAAGGATTGTTCTTCTTTCTCGTGCTGTTTCATAATTTCTAGTATTTTTCTTTCTTCTGGACCTATAATGGTTTCAGCTTCTGCTGCTAAATGACGCGCGTCGCTTCGTAATTGAATCATTTCTTGATTGAGTTCTATTTTCTTTTCTTCAAAAGTTTTCAGTTCAGCTAGTTTTGCTGGATTTCGAAGGTCGGTAAGCTTATCACGTAATTGTTGACGTTCTATTTTTAGCTTTGCAAAGCTTCTATTTTTCTCACTAATAGTATTTTGTATTGCGTCTATGTCTTTATCGAGTGTTCGTGATTGTTCTTGAAGCACTTTCTTGCCGTCTTTGTCAAGATCTGCATCATCACTATCTAGATGAAGGGCTTTTTCTGTTTTGATAATTTCTCCTTCAAGTTCTCCTTTTAAATTTCTAAGTCTTGTTATGAGCTCTTCATTATCATTGCTTTTTTGTTCAAGAAGTGCTATAACACTTTGCTGATCTGAAATGCTTGCTTCTAATTGTTCTATTTTCTTATTGACTTCTTCTTGTCCAAAGAGACCTTGTTGTTTTGCTTGTCTAAAACCGCCTTGCATTGCACCACTCGTTTCAGCAATATCGCCTGTCATGGTTGCCATACGAACTTTTCCAATACCAACCTTTCTTGCGGTTTCTATAGACTCTACAATGAGTGTGTTTCCAAAGACATATTCAAAGATTTTTGTGTATTTTGATTTGAATGTTATAAGATCTAGAGCCATTCCTTTAATGCCCGCACCTTTCATATTACGAACATTATTATCAATGGTTGGTGCTCGTATTTTGTTCATTGGTAAGAATGTTGCAACACCTAGTCTTTTTTCTTTAAGATGACGTATACATTTTGCTGCAACAATATCATCTTCAACTACTATTGCTCTTATTTTATTTCCACCAGCAACTTCTAATGCAAGACCCATCCCTTCCTTAACGTTTCCTAGTTCACCTACAGTTCCATGAATACCTGATTCTTTTTTCTTTAGTTCAAGTATTGCTTTTATTGCGCTGCTTCCTGCAATAGATTCTAGAATGCTTGCTTTTCTTGCTTCAAGTTTTGCTACTTCTTCTTGACGGCTTAAAAGTTTGCTTCTTGCTGTTGCTAGCTGTGATGAATAATCAGATGAAGAAGATAGTGCTTTTGAAAGTTCTACTGTTGCTTTTTTGAATTCTTGTTTTTTTGCTTTGAGCTGTTCTAATTCTTTCGCGTTTTCTGCCTTTACTGATGCTAGTTTTTCTAGTTTTTCATCAATAGATTGTAATTGCATGTCTACTTTGTCTTTTTCTCTAAAAATATTTTGTTGTTTTTCTCGAAGAGTATTCATTTCTTCTTGAATTTGTTCGAGTTCTTCATCGAGTTTATTGATTTGATTATCTGCATCTGTTTCTTGTTCTAGATTATTTTTCTTTTTGAATACAATAATTTTTTCTTCAATGTGTTGTTTATCTTTTTCTCGAAGAGCTATCCTTTTTTCAAATTCTATTTTTCTTTTTTCAATATCTTTTGCTTTATCACCAAGTTCTTTTTGACTTGCTTTTAATTCTTGTTGACGCAAAACGAGTTTTTCAAGTTCTGAGCTAATGGTTTGTAATCGTTGTTTATTAAGAGCCACACTTACTTTAAGTTCTTCTACAAGTTTGTGCATCTTTACTTGTTCTTTTTCGCCTTTTGATTCGATTTCTGCATTTATTGAATCGATATGTTCTTTTCGTTCTGCAATTTCTTTACGAAAAACAGTTATACTTTCCTCTAATTTGCTTATTTTATCGGTGTTTCCATCAATATTTGATTGTAATTGTTCTACTTGTTTTTCTCGAGTTTGAATAGCATCTACAATTAAGGTTTTTTTGTTTCGTTTTCTATTATCTTCAAGAGTTCTATATTTTTGTGCTTTGTCTCTATCTTTTTTAAGTTCCTTAAGATAAGATTCTCTTTCTGCTAAAATAATATCTGCTTCATTAAGTTTTTCATCAACCCTGTTCATTTCTCGAAGTGCTTTTTGTTTTTTATCTTCATATACATTAATGCCTGCAATTTCTTCGATGATTTGCCGTCTATCTACTGAGCTCATTTCTATAAGTCGAACAATGTCACCTTGTAGAATAATGTTGTAACCATCAGGATTGATATGTGCTAAAGCTAAGAGATCTATTATTGCTGTTCTTGTTGTTGTTTTATCATTGACTTTATAGACGCCTTGGCCGTTTGCTTTAATGAGCCGAGTTATTTTTACTTCTTTTACATCAACAGAAGGAAATACTTTTTTTGTGTTATCAAACCAAATAGATACTTCTCCTTCTTTTGCTGGTTTTTTGGTTTTTCCACCGTTGTAAATAAGATTGCTTGACTTTTCTACTCGAAGACCTTTTGCTCCTGCTTTTCCTAATACAAAACAGAGTGCGTCAAGAACGTTTGACTTACCGCTTCCATTAGGACCTAGAATGCAGTTAAAATTATCTTCATAAAGAATTTCTGTTTTTGCTGCAAAGGACTTAAAGCCCTTCATTTCCATTCGTAAAATGTGTGTCAATAAACCTTCCCTCGCACTTCTAAAATTGATAAGTTTGCATTTATAAAGATTATGCTCGTAGAAAAGTGGTTGGTTGGCTTTAGAAGCCTTCTGAGAGTGTTTTTTGAGGAGAAGACGCTTCCTTTTGTGCTAGTTGAACATTCTTGAAATGTAGTTTGGCAAACTCGGAGAGAACCAATCCTCTTCGTAATGCTTCTGCAAGACCTTCTTTGACGTGTGTTGAACCCATAGGAAGCTTAAATCCTGCTCGATTACTCAATGTTTCAAACTGTAAAAGTCCTTTGTATCGCGCCACAATGCTTGCTGCAGCTACTGCTAATGAAATGCTTTCTGCTTTTGTTTCGGCAACATCACCCACAGTACAACCCGGGAATTCATCCACAAAATGAGGTATGTGACCAAATCGTTCTTGAAGAAGAGAAGCTACTTTCTTATGTGTGGTATTAAGTAAGTGTGTTTGATTTTGAAAGGATAATAGCTCATTATATTCTTTTGGTTCAAATGCAATAAAAGAGAAATTATCTGGATATTGCTCAAGAAGTATAGCACCAATTCTCATGATGTGTTCATTAGTTAATAACTTGGAATCTTTTACACCAATTGCACTAAAATTTTCTGTTTGATCAGTATAACAAGCACAGACAACAATTCCGCCAAAGGTATCTCCTTTTAGTGTTTCATCACTACCAATATGTGTTTGTTGAGCTATATCAATTGCAGTTATATTCATAAGATACACCTAAAATGAGGTTATGCCAAAGAGACGAAGAAAGTCCACAAAAAGTAGTTTAAGATAACCAACAAAAGGTAAACGAAGAATTCCTCGACCAATTACTTGATCTTGCGTAATATGAATTTCATCAAATCCATCTCTGTTAATAGAGTCAGTATTATGATCTCCCTTTGTTGTATAAACAGGGCCATCTGCGGTTTCTTCTATTGTAACGATTCTATGTATGATAGGATATGGTCTGTTTGAATTAAAAACAAGAACGTCACCAACTTCTAAATTTGCTGGTTTTGCTCTTCCTAAAACAATGACGTCACCTTTTCGAAATCCATTTGACAACGCAAAATCGTTAAATGTTTCTTTTACAATCCCTTTATCTTCATACCAATTTCCACAGACGTTCCAATAATCATCATAGTTTAATCGTGTACGTTTAGTAAATTCTTTGCCACATAGTACATAGCTATCCTGTTTTTGTTGAAGACATTGTCCATCCGGTGTGCTAATAAGACAGGTTATTGCTGGTTGATGATCCATACTTGGTGTTATTACCGCAACTACTGGTAGCTGGCTTCCTAAAGCAAGGCCCAATAAAGGATACACTACAAACTTGATAAGGATAAACGCAAGAAGTATATTAACAATCCAGCTTAAGAGCGAGTCATCATGCCAAATGAAATGCCAAACTTTTTGCCATGTATTCATCTCAGCAGTGCTACGCTTATATCGCTTGGGCGTGTGCCGTTTTGCACTACCTTTTTTCATCAGTTTGCCTAAACTGTGGCGACTATAAAAAGATTGTGTAAGTGAGTCTTTAAAACAGCGTATTTATAAGGAAACTTTCACTTTTAATCATTATGACTAATCGATTTTGTCCTAAATGTGGAGCTACTATTTCAGAAGGTATTTTTTGCAAGAATTGCGTAGTTAAAGAACTCCAGTATGGACCTCCACTTGTACAAGTTTCTGAGTTTAATAGAACTATCCATAAAGGACGGTGGATACCCTTCAATAATTTAGATGAAGTTATTATTAAGCGAGTCCAAGAAGCACTTGGTAAAAAAATACCTGTCACACTAGAACCTTTTGAGTTTGAAATCAGACCTAAAAATAAAGCAACAATTCATGCAAAAATAATGTTTAATGGACAAGAAGTAACTCTGCCCGTTCGCTTGTCATATATGCAATGTGATTTTGGTCAAAAGGAAAAGACCGAATATTATGAAGGTATTTTACAATTAAGAAATAGTTCTGATGCGGTCTTTAATTTTATTGATAAGGAACTTAAAAAAGTTGCAATCAAAGGAGTATTTATTACAAAGACTGTAGAAACAAAGTCGGGTGTTGACTTATACATGACTAATAAGTCATATTTGCGTTTGCTTGCACAAAAAATACATGCAAAATTTGGTGGAAAAATAACGCTTAATGCACAATTATTTTCTCATAATCATCAAACATCAAAAGATATTTTTCGTCTTAATGTGTTAATGGAACTTCCTTCGTTTCAACCGGGAGATGTAATTGTTTTCTTTCCAATTTCTGCTCGAAGAAAAGATGAAGAGAAAAAAATTGTTTTGGTAAAGGGTTTGGGAAAAATAATTCAAGGAATTGATCTTATAACTGGAAAAAGTATAGCTTTTGAATTTAAATTCGCTAAAGGTATGGAGGTTGTAAAACAAGACAAAACAAGAGTGGTGGCAGTCACCCCTGAAGTTCTCATTTTGCATCCTGAAACATTTCAAGCAGTCCCTATTGTCAATCAAGAGTTGTTTAAAAACGCTCTTATGCCTGATGATGAGATTTATGTTGCTCAAAGCGAACATGGACTTGTTGTTGTAAAAAAGGCTTAGGAGAGGGCTTCGATGCCGAAAAGTTTAAATACTGCCCCTAATTGATAGTAGTATTGTATTTTAGGGGTTATAATCATGGCTGATGACGAAAAAAAATTCTCAAAGCAACTCATTAACAAAACGGTCGTATCAAAGACAGGAAAACGATTTGGCGAAGTAGGCGATATTATTTTTGAAACTTCTTCCGGCGAGCTTATTCACATAGTACTTCGTGAACCAACAGTATACACTAAAAAGCTCGAATTGGAAAAGACAAAAGAAGGAGACCCTCTTATTCCATTTAGTGCAGTTATTGCTATGGGTGATTTCTTAGTAGTAGCCGAAGAAGACATTATCTAAAATGTCTGATAAGCGCTACCCAGCGAATTTTCGTTAGAAAATTTTAGTGCGGTGGCTGAAGAAGACATTATTTAGATGTCTTAATTTCTTTTTATTTTAATTAACTTTTTCTTAGTATATGCTCTCCTTATTGCTTGCATCAAAACTATTATATAGTTCTCGCAATTACGGTTATGTATGGGAACAAGTACTATTTGGACAGAAAAATATCGACCACAGACATTCTCTGAAGTACGAGGGCAAACACACGTAGTTGGTAAGCTAATGGCGTTTGTTAAAGAAAAAAACATGCCTCACGTGCTCTTTGCAGGTCCTGCGGGTGTTGGGAAAACCACCCTTTCTTTAGTTGTTGCAAAACAATTATTTGGTGATAGTTGGAACGAGAATTTTCTTGAACTTAATGCTAGTGATGAGCGAGGTATTGATGTTGTTCGTAATAAAGTAAAAGACTTTGCTCGAACAAAAGCTCTTGGCAATGTACCATTTAAAATTATTTATCTTGATGAATGTGACGCACTAACAAAAGAAGCACAGCAAGCTCTTCGGCGAACTATGGAGAATTATACTTCATCTTGTCGGTTTATTTTATCCTGTAATTATTCTTCTAAAATTATTGATCCTATTCAATCTCGATGTGCAGTCTTTAAGTTTAAGCCAATTGAAGAAGATGAAATCATGAAACTTATTGACATGGTCGCAAAAGAAGAGGGCTTAACCATTAACCAAGCAGCTAAAAAAGCAATTTATGATGCTAGTCATGGTGATGTTCGTCGTGTTGAAAATATCTTACAAAGTGCTGCGACATTTAATAAAACTATTGATGAAGATGCGGTGTTTTCCATTGCTTCTATTGCAAAACCAAAAGAATTAGAACAAGTTTTTGCAGCTTGTGCTAAAAAAGAATTTGTTATAGCAAGAAAAGTACTTCTTAACATAATGCTCCAGTACGGTATGAGTGGCCTTGATGTTGTTGTCCAATTACAGCGAGAAATTTGGAAAGCAGATGGTTTTAATAAACACACCAAACTAGATTTTGTGAAGGCCTGTGGCGAAGCCGAGTTTCGCATGGTTGAAGGTAGCGATGAATACATCCAATTAGAATCACTTTTAGCAAATCTTATTCTCCTTGTTGAAAAAGAGAAGTAAGTGAAAAAGAAAAAAAATAAAATTCAAGTGGTTATCTAACTACTTGATGTTCCTAAGTCTTTGATAACAATTGACATTTGGTCAGTTTGTCCAAA
>CAZSZY010000008.1:0-33980 GCA_964611285.1 uncultured Methanosarcinales archaeon | reverse complement strand
TATAAATCTTTCTGTTTGTTGTTACTTATAAGTAGTATATCTTCTCAGAAGGGGAAGAATTTAAAAGGAAAATACATCATAATAAGAGCATAATGAAACCAAGAAGCACCAAAAGCACGAAAAAAGCATCCAAAAAAGCACCTGTGAATGAGATGAGAGGCATACTTCTTCTAGATATCATTAACTATACAGACAAGACATATAAGCTCAGTATAGCAGCTCTAGACGAGCTACACAACCAATTTGATCACCTTATTAATGGCCTTGCTAAAAAATACAATGGCAATATTATCAATAAAATGGGTGATGCGTTTCTAATTAGTTTCAAAGACTCTTCAAAAGCAGTTCATTGTGCCATGGAAATGCAAGACACATTTGACAAATACAATAAAGATGCACACGAAGACCTTATAATGCATATAAGAATCTCAATTAACAAAGGATTAGTACTTATCCGAGAACACGACATTTTAGGAACATCTGTAAACATTGCTGCACGAATTAACAGCTATGGTGAAGCAGGAGGAGTTATTATCAGCGAAAAAGTCTATGAAGAACTTGACTCTGATGCATTCCCTATTAAATATAAAGGGAAGAAAAAGCTCAAAGGTGTTGCGCATCCCGTAAAATTGTACACCATAAAAACAACAACGAGCGAACGACTACATAAAAGAAAAATTCAGCATAGAACAATTATTGAAGCAGTTATAGCCATACTATTTATTGCAACAATTATTGCAATCATTATCCTTTAATAACAAAAAACATAAATCTTAGCGACAAATATTTAAATCACTTCAATGTCATTTTTCTTATGCGTAACACACCAGTAATCGTTTTAGATTTAGAAACAACAGGTCTTTCACCATACGCAAGCAATATTACTGAAATCGCAGCCGTAAAAGTACAAAACGGCAAGCAAATTGATTCTTTTCAAACACTCGTTAATCCAGGAGAACCAATCCCTAGATTTATTACTCGATTAACAGGAATTACAAATGAAATGGTTAAAGATGCACCACACATTAAAAAAGTGCTTCCAAAACTTAAAAAATTTCTTGGAGATCACACTATTATTGCACACAACACAGGATTTGATTATAACTTCCTTGCACATAATTTCTGGACACACAGCAAACAAGAATTTACTAATCCAAAACTTTGTACTGCAAAGTTAGCTAGACGTATTCTAAGCTCGCTACCTTCCAAGCGATTAGGAACACTTTGCGAATATTATGGTATTAACCACCAAAATGCACACCGAGCAATGGGCGATACCTTAGCAACCTTTGAGCTGTATCAAAACATGCTTGCTGAATTAGAAAAACATGATATTTCTACAAGAGAAGAAGTTGAACACTTTGAGCGCATGACGTGTGGACGAGCAGTCATCATGTTTGAAGAGCGCAGAAAATAAAACTATTTTCTGGCTCGCTTCACAGCGAGGAAAAAGTAAATAAAAGAAATTCTAATTAATTACCACAACTTCCGTCGCAACTACATTGGTGGCAACGCGGCATCTCTTTTTAAGCCTTGTGAAAAGGGGCTTTTATTTAAAAAACTTTAAAAAGGATTGTTCTAAAGGTTACTTTAATGGTAGTTTTTCATAGTAAAACGCTTTTCAATAAGTTCGTCAAAACAACAGTTTTAGATTCCGCATACTACTTTGTTATCTACCTTTACATCTCATTTTTATCACCATATCTCTCCACACTTGGTTGGACAGAAATTCATAAAGGGTGGTTTTTCGCATTATTCTCAATTATAGGAATTATTGCAGCGCCAGTTGTAGGAACGTTATCTGATAAGTTAGGACGATTTAAAGTCATACTTTTTGGACTGGTGCTTGAAGTTGTTGCGCTTGCAGGATATATTCTTATCACCGACCCTGTTGGATTATTTCTTATAAGAATAATTTCGGCAATTGGATTTAACGCTGTTGTCATCACAGCACTCTCTCGGATTAATGATACAGTTGAAGATGAAAGTAAACGAAGCCGTATTACAGGAGTAGCACAGTCGGTTGTTTCTATTGCAGTAATTCTCTCGCCTTTTATTGGCGGATATATCGCAGATACTATGGGTTATCAACAAGTCTTCATCGTTGCATGGAGCATCATGGTGGTAGTTCTTATTAGTCTTATGATTTATGACATGTTCTTCTTTACAGATAATTACGAACACCGACCAAAAAGAAAATTAAAGAAACGAGATTTTAATCCTCTTAAAGACGTGAAAGACATGCTCAAATTTCGCGAACTACGCGCAATGAGCATTATTGGCTTTGCAGCAAACTTTACCACGCCTTACATGGCATTAGT
This sequence comes from uncultured Methanosarcinales archaeon, assembly GCA_964611285.1. Lineage (GTDB taxonomy): Archaea > Nanobdellota > Nanobdellia > Woesearchaeales > SKGA01 > SKGA01. The sequence goes on along the minus strand of CAZSZY010000008.1, from coordinate 31,659 downwards.
TCTCCCATTTGTCATTATGCAAAAAATGGGTTTGGACAACATTCATATTAGTGTTGCCATATTTTTAATGGGACTAGCGCACACATTACAATACTTCTTTGGACGATACGCAGATAAAATAGGAAGTGGTAAGGGATCAATAATAGGCATCACATTTAGCGGAAGCGTTCTTATTGCAATGTTTTTTGCAAAAACATATATTTTTCTTATGATACTAGTATTTCTTCGAGCACTTGGAGGCGCACTCTTTAACGTATCAACATGGTCATACATGTCAAAAATTGCAGAAAAGAACGGTATAGAAGGAAAAGTCGTTGGTAGTTATACAGCTATTGCGCGAGTTGCAGTAAGTATTAGTTTTATCTTCTCAGGATTCATGTTAGCAACAACATCATCAGCAATCTTTCTCATATATGGAATTATAATTCTCACATCTGTTTTCATAGTGGGGAAAACAATTATAGGAACTAAGATAAAAACAACAATAAAAAGTTAGAAAGAAAAGAAAGAAAAAAGAAAATGTGAAAGTCCTAATAGACTTTCATTTTAGTTGGTTTTTCAAGCTCGATATTCTTTGCACCTTCTAAATCATCCAAAGCATTAATTCTTATTAAATTTGGACTTTTAGTGTACAGCATATCCTCAATGTATAAACTTCTTTCAACGCCTGCTCTGTAGTAATAATTACTATCAAGACTTCCAGAGTGATCAATTAAACCACGAAGCTCTATTTCTTCTGTGTTAATATTAAAGACTAAAGCGCCGTTGTACGTTTCTCCTTCTTCTCGATAATTATAGCTATATGCTGGAATTACAAGCAAGTTCTTTTCCTTGCTAAAAAGGAATGCCTTATGCTCGTACTCAGCTGTGCTTTGCGCATATTTCTCGTCAGCTACAAACTTTGCAACTTCTTTTGGATTTTCTACAGCACTCACATCAAAAAGAGAGATTTTTAAACCTTGCGTTCTCCCCATATCCGTTGCATCACGACCAATACCTATAATGTGGTCTTCATCGTACGGATGCAAGTATCTGGAGAAGCCAGGAATTTTTAATTCTCCTAAAGATTCTGGTTTTTCAGGGTTGCTTAAGTCAATGACAAAGAACGGATCAATCTGTCGGAAGGTCACCATGTATAATCTATCACCAACAAATCGTGTTGAGTAAATTCTCTCTCCTTCAGCTAAGTCAGTAAGTTGACCTACAGCGTTCAGATTTTCGTCCAGAGTCCACACATTATTTGTTGACTGTGCTCTGTCTTTCATAACAGATGACCACACCACATTAACAGTGGTTGCAACACGGAGATGGTTATCATATTCATCTAAAGAAAACTGATTACTTAATTGACCTGGAACTTTTCCTTGGGCAACAATTTCTAGTTTTCCATTCTTAGCTTGTATCTTGTCAATTAAAGAAAATTCCATATACTCCATGTCTTCTAAACGCGTCAGAAGCTCTTCATCAACTTTATCTTCAAAATCATTTACTTCACTACTTGGCATTGCATCCATATAGAAATAATAAATCTGCATAATCTTTTGTTCTTTTTCCCGTTGACTAAGAATATCATTATCGGTTTTCTTTATTTTCTCAATGAGAGCTTTATCAACTGCTGTTAATTTATCATAAAGAACATCTCTAATAACATCTTCACGAATTTCCCACTCAGAAATATATTGTCTACCAACAAGGTAAATATTTTCTTCAGACATGTATAACGTTTGCATGGACTCCGTTGCTACAGCAACAGATTCAATATTATAATTATCAAGATTGATTGTGTGTGTTGTCACCAGCTCAGGATAATCATAATGAATAGGTCTAAAAAACATATCATCCAATGGCATGCTTCTTACAACACCCCCTTCCATAATAATTGGAGTTGGATAAACATCTCGGATTTCAGGATTTCCACGAACAACCAAGTACACATCATCACCAATTAGACGAGCATCAAAATAACTACCTTCAAACTTTAGTTCTTCATCAAGTTTTGGATTTTCTCGGTCAGTTACATCATAAATGTTAACAAACGTCATACCGGAGCGAGGTCTAAAACCTAACTCCTCGTAGAAATTATTATCTTGGAAAGTACCAAAGACAACCATTTTGTCATCGTTAATGAAAATACTTGTAGGATAATAATCTTCAAATTCCATAGTACTTAAAACTTCAGCATCAACAGCAGGATAAGCATCGACAATGTAAAGTACTTGATTAGTAATGGTGTAAATGTATTTACCATCGGTTTTGATAATGTCTGCTTCATCAACACCTTCTACTTGGTTATTTGTTTCTGAAAAATCACTACCACCTATATCATTAGCAACAGCAGTTTCCATCATCATATCACCGCCTTTTGCCAGTGTTGGCATCGCAATAGAATCTATAGCAGTTTCCATAAAATCCATACCGCGCATGAAGACACCACCATAATAATCTACTTGATTAGCATTTGCTATTGCTTGATATTCTTCTAAGCTTGAAAAACTTTGTAAATCAGGCGTTGTTATAACACCTTCAAATTCCTGATATGAACCAGTGTAGGGTGTGTAAGGATCTGCCGTACTACAACCCGTAAAAACGAGAGTTACAACCAACAATGTAACCAAAAATAAACTTGAAATAAAATTCTTTTTCATGATAATCGCCTTCATGTCAGATGTTAAGATATGCTTTACTATATACTCAGCAGTTAGCTTCAATCTCCATTGAACCTATAAGTATTTAAATACTATGAACGTAGAACAAATCGTATGAAGAACCTTAAAACAGTAACTACAGAGCCAAATATTGCTTACATCACAGACTTTCACGGTGGTCGAGATGCAACTCGAAGAGCAGTAGCATATCTTAAAGATCATCCCGTACATCTCATCGTTCTAGGTGGAGACATACCTGACTTCACACCAAATACATTTGCATATCAACTTCGCATATTTCTAAAATTAGGAAAACCAGTTATTGTTTTTCCAGGAAGCCATGAAAATAGTGAGAATTATGAGAAGACAATAAAAGAACTCAAAAAAAATCCTTTACTTATTGATGGTGTGAAAGAGCGGAAAGTAAAACTAAATAATTTTAATTTGCTCATCGTCCCAGGAAGCGACAGCGTAAGTTCAGGTAACAAGCCATACAACGGTGGAAGCTACAAACTCATCAAAGCACCAAGCCCAGCAACAACTGCAAAGTTAACTAAATATCTTAAAGAACATAAAATTGCAAAAAAAGCAACACCTATTGCAATTAGTGATACAGAAAAACAATATAATCGAACACGACCAACCATTCTCTTCACACATATTCCACTAGAGTGTAAAACAAATAAAGGAATTGACATAGCTCGCTTTGGTACATTCAAACACGAATTTACATTAAAACCAAAAGACAAAAGAAAAAAAGTCTTTAGCACAGAATTTAGTGGAGATTATAGTCCGCACGTACTTGTCAATTACGAGCAAGCAAAAGTACTCAAAGAACATGGTTATCCTGTTCATATCAAAAAAGAAAACGTGGGATCTGCAACACTTCGAAAATTTGCTTTAAAGAAAAATGTCCGAGCATACCTTTGCGGACACATTCATGAAGCCGGGCCTCGAGCAATTGATTTGGAAGAAAAAGCTGTACGAAAAAACACTTGGACGAAAAAAGTGTTTATCAACAGCGGTCCAGGAAATCATGGCAACATGACCATTCTCACACTCAATAAAAACGGCGAAGTAAAATATAATTTTGTTAACTTCTAAGAATTATTTTATTTGTTTTGATCTTCCTTCTAAACGCTCTTTCATCTTAGTTAAATCATGTCTTGAAGGAAATACCACTAAACCATCAATAGGATGCTTATGACCATCATAAGTAAACATTCCTACTTTGTATAAATCAAAGAAAGACTTTCGGATGGTTGTGTCCTCCCATGCAGTAGGAATATCTGCGGGTTCATTCATAACTATAACTAAATCAACATCAGATCCTTCTCTACCCTGATATGTTTCTTCATACAAACCAAACTTTCCTTCGGCAAGAGAAGCCCAAACATAAGCTTCTTTTACAGAATCAGATTTCTTAAGAACTTGTTCTAGAACAGGTAGTGCTTTATTCCAAACATCTGTTTGATTTTTATAAAGCTTCTTAGGTGGTTTGTCCATTTTGTTAATTATTCTTCAATGCCATTTACGTATAGGCGAGCAATAGAGCATTCAAATCACTGATTTGAACGCGCTGTGAAAAAAGTGGAATTCATAAATATTTATTCTTCAATGGTACCAAAACCAATTAATCGGAAACGATTACCCATACGTCGAGAGATAGTTACTTTTTCTCCAACAGCTGCTGCAATTGGAAGACGTAGTTTGCACGTTGCAATGCCTTTTCCTAAATCTACAACAATACCTACAGTTTTTGCACTATTTACATTTAATAAAAGAGGTTCTTGCAAATGAAGAGGATCTATTTTTACATCTTCTCCAACATTTACAACACGATCAAGAATAGTAGTTTTTAATTTCAAGTCATACCACACTGGAGGAAGCGTGCCAGGAATACCAATTGCATTGCCTGTTAGATGATCTCCTTTTACAATTGCTGCATCAAGACTAGTTAAAATACTAGAACTACCACCAGGGCCGAGTTCTTTAACAGACTTACCGCCAGTCATCATACCAGTAATTTTTGCAAATAATGGCTTTGCAACTAATTTGTTTTGCTCTTCAACAATTCTTCCTGGACGAAGTTCTATTTGTTCACCCACTTTAAATTTTCCTTGAACAACACTACCACCTAAAATACCACCAATGAGTTTGGTTGGGTCTGATCCAGGTTTATTCACATCAAAAGAACGTGCTACAAAGAATTTTGCGTTAGCTTTATCATCACGAGCAGGTGTTGGAATATATTTTTGTATAGCATCAAGTAATACATCCATATTTATGCCGTGTTGCGCGCTAATAGGTACAATAGGTGCATCTTCAAAAAGAGTACCATCTAAGAATTTCTTTATTTCAGCATAATTACGCATTGCTCTATCTTGACTTACTAAGTCAATTTTGTTCTGTACAACAATAACATTCTTAATACCAGAAAGCTCAAGTGCCATTAAATGTTCTTGTGTTTGTGCTTGCGGGCAAGTTTCGTTAGCTGCAACTAATAATAATGCACCATCCATAATGGTTGCACCTGAGAGCATTGTAGCCATTAAACTTTCGTGGCCAGGAGCATCAACAAAAGAAATCTTACGAACTGGCTCAGTTGCTTTACCAGAAATTGGATGTTTTTCTTTAGTTGTATAACAAACAGGTTCATCCAAAGCAGGATCTTTACGAATAATAGTGTCTGCATAACCCAGTCGAATAGTAATTCCTCGTTTGAGCTCTTCAGAATGCGTGTCAGTCCATTTTCCTGATAATTGTTCGGTTAAAGTAGTCTTTCCATGATCTACATGTCCAACTAAACCAATGTTAATTTCGGGCTGTACAGGGACTTCTTTTTTCTTAACAAGCATACACTTGCAGAACAGGGCTTGCTTTATAAACTTAACCCCCTAAGCCCTCAAACGGCCATAAGAGGGGAGGAGAGACGCCACTATCAGAAAAGCTTATAAAGAGAAGTTGTATTCTTATGTTTGGACGGTCAAAGCGACGTGGTTCTACCCGATCCCTTTTCGAACTCGGAAGTCAAGCGCGTCTACGTTTTGCATTGTACTGCGCTTACGCGCGGGAACTGTAGAAAGCTGTCCACTTTCTCTTTCCTTAAACGACTACTAGAAATAATTCTTTTCAAATTCTACCGAACTTAATCTTTTTCAAGACCAGGAGAAATCAAACTTAAATCCAAAGGATTTTCTGAAATTTTTGCCACAATCTCTCCATCACTCACTCGAGGAAGTGCTCCTGTTTCATTCAGATGATAGACTATTTTAATACCCATTTTATCCTTATGAGCGGGAACATTTTGAGTGGTTTCTTCACATCCAATAATATATTTCTGATTTGGAAGAATAGGAACAGCGCTATAATCTTGCTTGACAGTAGTTCCATCAGGATACGTACAAATGAGATTATCAATGTGGAATTTTTTCATAGGAGAAAACTCGATAAGAACACGACCATCAACATCAGCAATTGCACCATCACAAATAAAGTCAGTTCCTAACAAACAAGAATCAGGAATTTGATCACGAAGATCAGTAAAGCCAAAGCTAACTAAGGCACCAATAACTACAATAGCTGCCATTACGGCCCAACCATAGGTTGCAAGAAATTCGAATGCAGCTTGACCTTTTCTTTTGCTTTTCATAATTAACACCAATTAAAAAAAATTAAAAGAAAAAAAGAAAATCACTAAATTAGTGATTTTATTGAATCTTTGAGAAAATTTCTCCTGAAACAGATTGACTTAAAGTCTTACCGAGAGGCGTATATGTTAACTCAATTTGAACTTTAATTTTCTCGCCAGTAGGATATTCATCACCCACAACAGATCGGCAATCTAACGTCGCCTTTTTACCCGGACCCAGAGAAGCAGCAGTAGCTACAGGAATTCCTTCCACAGTACAAGTATCAAAATCGCCCGTACCAAATGAACTTGACATAGACAAAGTGTCTATATTAATTGAAGTTCCTAAGCTATTTACTATAACAGCTTGAACTTGCAATTCATCAGCGTTAATTGAAGTAAGTTTATGTTCATCGCAAGGAAGCTCTGATGCAAAGTTACATCTGTTTGGTAAGAAGTTACTAGGAGTTAGAATACCGAATCCTGCTAATGCTCCAATCATTACTAAAATAACTAGGAATGCCCAGCCATATGTTGTTAAAAATTCAAGTGCTGCTTGACCTTTTTGATTATTTCTCATGTGTGTACACCTCATTAAATAATATGCTAAAAAATTCTTTCTAATTTTTGGCATCCTAAAAATCGTTCAACTTAACGATTTTTATGATTTCAAGGATTGTAATACCTTAATTTATTTATAATACTCTAAATCATCATATATAAATGTTTGGACTTTGCAGAAAGATTACTTTATAAATAAGAAGCATTTTGCTACCAAGATGGATGCAAAGCGTAAAAAAGAACTAAAAAACCAAGCCAGAACACTTTCAGCAGTTATAGCTATTGGTAAGCAAGGAATAACAGATAATGTCATCCTTCAAATTAAAAACTACTTACAAGCCCATAAACTCTGTAAAGTAAAATTCTCCAAAGATGTTGCTGATGAAATGAACCTGAGTAAAAAAGAATTCTCCAAACTCATTGCTGAAAAAACGAGTGCAGAGCTTGTTAATCAAATTGGATTTATTATTGTTCTTTGGAAACGTTAACAGCGGTCAGCAAATCTGCGTTCAGGGTTCGGAGCAACGCATTTTCTTCAAGAAGAGTTCTCAATCAAGAAACAAAATAAAAAAAAGAAGTAAAAAATCCCCGAAGGGATTAGTTCTAAAAAAAGTTCTAAAAAAAACTTATAGTTTTTTTAAGTTTGCACTTGCAGTGTACTTGATAGTTTTCCGTGCTGGAATTCTGATTTTAGCTCCAGTTGCAGGGTTAACACCAGCTCGTGCTTTTCTAGCTACTCTTTTGAAAGTACCTAGACCAACTAGCTGAACTTGACCGCCTTTCTTAACTGTTTTACCAGTAATATCTACGAATGCTGATAAGATTTCATTTACTGCGGTTTTTTGATAACCGGTTTCTGCTGCAAGAGCTTCTACTAATTGTGCTTTATTCATGTTTTACATCACCTTATATTTTTTCCTTACTTCCCCCATCAAACTTGATGATGCGTAAAGGAATATCATTTTTCAAGTCCGACTTGTTTATATACTTTTTGTTTTTTAATCGTCGGAAAGCCCCATTATCAAAGCAAATCCACAAAATCCTTCGACCAAAAAATCTTTTGACCAACAGAAACATCATGTTTTTGTATCGTTCCAAAAGGAAGCTCTATAAAAATTATTGCTTTCATGGGCAGTACATAATTAGAAAAAGGTCGAAGAGACGTTGTTTGAACAACAAGATTATCTTCATCAAGAAAAAGAATATCTATACTATAGAAGACAAACCACATTGTAATGGTTAAACGTTGAGGTTTCTTAAATGGAAATATATAGGCAAAACACCCTTTAGGAAACCGAAACATCAAACCCGTGCCTTTTTTCCACGTGGAAGTACAAAGCGTCACATTATCAGCAATTCTCGTATTCATAGCCCAAATAAGACATTTCTCATATATAAGTATAGGGTAAAAGCTAATTTTTATATAATAGAAGAAACTAAAAAAGCTTTGTTGAGGTGGTTTATATGAAAACAAAATTATTACTATTACTAATTATTAGCACATTTCTTCTTGCTAGTTGCGCTAGCCATACCTATGTTTGTCCTGACGGAAGCACCGCTCAAAGTATTTCGGCATGCGTGGACAAGACGAATGTAGATGTTATTGTTGGAGATGATACCGCAGAAAAGTCTATGTCTGATGAAAGCACAACTGGGGAAAAAGTGCCTAAACCAAGTGACAATACATTTACTTTGGATGAAAAAGAATTAGCAAGTATTGTTGCTCTAGATGATTATGAGTACCTTGCAGCTCCAGAAGAAAATCAATTTGGAGATAAAAGTAGTATACGAAATATTGCTGGAACAAAAAAATATGAAGCAAATATGCAAGCAACAATAAATTACGCTCAAACATCAAAATATAAAGATACAACATTATTTGTTAAAATTCTCGGAACAGGAATTAGCGGAGACTTAACTGAAGTAGTATTTGACGACTATCTTTGGCCAGGCGAGCAAACATTTGACTTTTCAACAATTCTTGCAACACAGGCAGAAAGTCCTCGACTAAAGTTCTGTTTTGGTTTCACACCAGATTTTGATCCGTTCTTTGAAGAAGATGAAAACATTGCTTGTTTCACAAAACGTCTAGACGGACCAGTTCATAGATTGTTTATTAGTAAAACAACATTAGATTTTAGCTTCGATAGTTATGAAGCAGAAGAAGGAGACGTTCTAGAAGTTTCTAAAAGCATTCAGATTAAAAATGATGGAACCGTACCAACAACATTTTTTGCCTATGTTAGTATTCCTGAAGAAGAATATGATTTAAAGGTTAGCGATGAATCATTCTTACTTAATCCTGGTCAAGAAAAAACAATAACCTACACGGGAATATGGAATTATGATGGAACAACAATTATGGGTAGAGAATATTCAGGAATATATACTGTTGGCCATTCCTGCGAACCAACTAAAGAATGTTTCGATGGTGCAAGAGTAAGAGAAAGCATAGAAATAAACTATCATAACTAAATAACTACAGAGGAAAAGTAATATGGGAAGGACATGTAAAGAATGTAATAGTAACATGCATAAAGTAAGAACAATGAATAGTGGTAACGCAACGTATGAAACGTGGCAATGCGATAATTGTAATAACAAAGAAGAATTTTGTGTTGGACTTAATTAAGAAATGGTTCAAATAACAATAGAGCAACAAAAATTAATTGAAGAGCATCCTGTAGCACTTTCAACAGTATGCAAGGGAAACAAACCAAATGTAATTGGAGTGGCTTTTGTTAAAGTTATTGAAGCAAATAAGATTCTTATTACAGATAATTATATGAGTCATACCAAAGATAATTTGGAAAAGAACAATAATGTTTGTTTGGCAGTTTGGGATAAAGATTGGTCTGGCGTTAAATTAATTGGTACGGCAGAATATTTCTCTGAAGGTAATTATGTAGATGTTGTCAAGAACATACCTGAGAACAAAAATCTTTCTGCAAAAGGCGCAATTGTAATAACTGTTTCCCAACTCATAGAATTAAAATAAGAACTAGAGCAAAGGAATGCCTTTAGTTATTGCATCAATTTTTTCTTCTTCATTTGGACCGATAGAAGCACAAGTAACTGTTCCTGGCGCAACAACAGTTTTGCCAGCATCAGTAATCACAGCAGTTGTTAAGCCAACATCTTTTGCTTGTTGCACATATTTGTATAATTCTTTCTCATCAACAACTTTAAGTACAATTTTTTTCATACCTGCCATTCGCCATGCTTTAAGAATTTCTCGACCGCTAGAAGAAGATATTTGTTTAAGGACACCGTCGACACTAGCATGAGCTGCTTGCGCAGCTATTTTTCCTTTAGGAAGTTTCAAATCTGCTCTAACTAAAATAACTTGTTTGTATTCCATTTAATTCACTCTGTATAATTCTATAACAATATTAAGTAAAGAGAGTACACTAAAAATCATAATAATCATGTTTTGCGCAGTAGCTCCTAAACCGATTGCTAATGTTTTTTGTCCAACTAAATAGTTATGTAAACCTGCAAAGAAAATAAGCACAAACACAACTAACAACGTAAGAAGCGTAATAACTAATCGTCTTCGATGTAATTTATCCATTTTAGATTGCCTCGATATTTATTTCGAATGCAACTACAGGAGTAACTATACCAAAGTTAGTTAATACTTGTGGATGAATTTCTCCAATAATACCTACAGCCACATTGTTTATTATTACCACACCTGCGCGTCCAGAAATAAATGAAGGATGCTCGACAGGTTTAAACGAAGGAAAAAGTCCTTTTGATTTTAATAAGGATTCTAATGCTTGTCTCATTTGTGTGAATGTTACTTTTTTATCAGTCATCGCAGCTGCAAAGTGTAATTCATTTTTGCACTTCACATCTTTACTAGCGTCAGGAATAATAACAAATGATCCCTCAAAGATTCGTTGTGGTAAAGGTTGATTTCGATTATGCACTAAGCATTTTAATTGCTCAGGTAACAAACTAATACGCATCATTGTTTGTGTTTCATTACCATTAGCCACAGGCATGAAACCAACTTTCTGCTCATCAAGTAACATGTGTTCTAGTTGGTCTATTTTGCTTGTTAGCCCAAAGGTATATGTTTCTAAAAAACCCATACCAACCATGACAGTTGCTAGTTCTTCTCGCAGGTCAGAAAGAGGAAGCGTATCACCAATGGTAGAAATATTTGGAAACGTTAAAGGTAAATTGTTATAACCATACGCTCGAGCTATATCTTCTACAATGTCAATTTCGTGCCATATGTCTTCTCGATATGCAGGCGCAGTGACATGAAGAATGATTTCGTCATTATCTTTGTATTCTGCATCAACAAATTCATACATCATTTTTCGAAGCAATGGCTTTAATTCTTCGAGTGTTAGTTTTAACCCAATAAATTTTTCAAGTGTTTTGTTGGAAAATGAACGTTTCTTGCTAAGAATATTTGGAGTAACTTCAGATTCTCCTGATTCATATTTTAATGTCATCTCATAAATGTCGCCGCCCATATCAGCAAACATAGTTGTGAGATTAGTTAGTAGTTCATTAAGAAGTATTTTATCAAAACCACTACACTCGATAAAAATATCTGTTGTTGAATTTTCTACTCTTCCTGTTTTTTCTGAGTTAATAATAGGCGGCATGGAAAGGATATTTCCTTTTGCATCAACAAAATAAGGATACATATCAAGCCCTTCTAATAAATGAGCATATTCCCTTCCTGTTTCATGTTGACTTAGAATTTGCGCTCCAGTCATTTCACGCGTTTCGCCAAGCGGAACAAAAGAAATATTCTGAGGAGTGTCTGCTGTGTAAGTTATAGGAAGTTGTATGGTTTCTAAAGGATAAATTCCAATTGCACCCCTCACTCTTCCTCGACCAAGTGTCGCGTGCAACTTTTCTTGCACATCAATAACTTCTCGAATTCGCTCTTCTGAAAACTGAATATTTTTCACAATAGCACAAACTGTGAATGGGCGTACTTGTTTTACTTTGTCAGTAATTTTTACTGCATATGTTTCATCGCCTTGTAATGTTCTATAACGCGGTACATTTGGCGAAAGACCTAAAAATGATTTTAATGCTCGAGCCAGACCTTGTAAACTCAAAAGATCAAGTCGTTCTGCTGTAACTTCTACAGCCAAGTCATCACCCTCGACACTATCAAGTTCCATACCCATATCAAATAAACCGTTTTCTAACTCCTCAATACTAAGAGGTTTGCCTAACTCTTTTTTGAGTGCTTCATAGGATATTGTTATTGTTGGCATGTTCTTAATCCTCTAAGTCTGGTTGTGGCGTTATATGATTTGCAATCCAATCAAAACTAACTGTTGGACCAACTAATTCTCGTAAATTTGATTTCTTGTTTAAGATTGATGCTACTCTGCTGGCTCCCATTCCCCATGCAATAACTGTTTTTTTAATTCCATAAGGCGCTAGTGATTCAGGTCTAAAAATTCCTGAGTTAATGAGCGCATACCATTTTCCAGATTTCTCATCGTAGTAATGAGCTTCTAAACTTGGCTCTGTATAAGGATTATAGGTTGGTTTGAAACGAATTCTATGAATGCCTAAACGAGCATAAAACTCTTTAATAAAACCCATTAAGTCTGAGAGCGTAAGATTATCTCCAACAACAAAACCTTCTGCTTGTACAAATTCTGCTAAATGTGTTGCATCAAGTGCTTCATTTCGAAAGTCATTTGCAAGATAGAAATACTTCCCATCTTTATTTCCTAATTTGTTAAGATAACGAAATGACGTTGCAGTGCTATGTGTTCGAAGAAGTAATTCTTTTGCTTTGTTTTCATCCCAAGGTTTACGATAACCAATTGAACCAGTGTCACCACCAGTTTCATGCATTGCTTTGACTTTAGCTACGAGCTCGGGCTCTGGCAAGTCGCCTTGTTGTCCGATAAAAAAAGTATCTTGCACATCTCTTGCTGGATGATCTTGAGGAATCCACATGGAATCCATACACCAAAATGCAGTTTCAACCCAAGGTCCTTGCATTTCTGAGAAACCCATTTGTAAATAAATATCACGAATAAGGTTATATACTTCTCGCGTGGGGTGTCGACGACCAATAGTGGTTAAACTAGGAAGTGGCGAACTAACATCATACGTTCGAAAAGTTTTACCTTTCCAAGAACCGGATTTTAACATTTCACTTGTTAATTGTTCTTCAACATTAGACGTATCAATGTTTGCTGCTAAAAGATCTCTACCTAATTGCGTTACTTTAACGAGAACATTCTTTTGCTCTTCAATTTTAAGCATGTCTTTTCTTCGAGAAAGTTCCCGAACAATTTCTTTTTCATCACTAGTTAAAGATTCTGTTGGCAGAGGAAATGAACTATGATTATCAAAAAATAATTGTGGTTGATAAACTGGTTGTTCTACTAATACTTTACCTGCTGGAAGAATAGATAACGATAGACCTTCATCAGATTTTTCAATTGTTGCTGCTTGTTTTCCTTTAAGGACTCCAATACAAGCCATAATTTCTCCACGAGGAAGAATATCTGATTCTAAGTCTTGTGCAAGTTTAGAACCTTCAAGAATTGCCTTAAGAATTCTTACTTCAGGAAGACCATGCTTACTAGCCAACACACCATTTTCACCTAGAGCCACAACTTGTGATGAACTATGCTCTAACTCAACAACATCCCTATTACTTAACCACATTAACGCTCGCTTCACTTCAACATCTTGCAAACCTGATTTTTCAACTAAAGAAAGCACATCCATATCTTCTGTAAGAAAGGGCAATAGCTTACGCTCTAGAGCGGAAAGAGAATTTGCTAGCTCGTTAAGCGACATAATTGTTAGAATGAGACCCTTTATTTATAAACATTTTGCGTTCGTAGCTACAGCATAATAGTTATTGATTTATAAACGAAAAGCATATAAGGACAAAGATTGAAAAGAAATCATATGAAAAGAGTGTTACTTCTTGTACTCATCCTCGGATTGCTTCTAGTTCCACCAGCGCTTGCAGTAAAAGAAGCAAAAGCATCTGGTTGGTATTCCTATGTTGACTCATTTACTTTCAATGGTGCAGACTACACACTCAAGCTTATGGGTGGAGAATATATTCCAGGAGATGATGAACAGAATGCAGAAGGGGGTACACTTCGTGTTGGAAAAGATGATGAAAAAGTAATTGTGAGCTTAGGAAGTTGTCATGAAAACATAAATCACAGTTATTGCTTTTTTAACAAAAGCTTCGAAAGAGAAGAAGTAGAAATTGATAGCGAAGGCCGGTTACAACCAGCAATAGAAATTGAATTTACAGAATATGATTACTCCTCGGACGTTACCGTCAAACGAACATTTGAAAAAATCAAATTCGCATTATACGAAGCTGGCGAAGTAAATGTAGTTATTGAAAATACAGGCGATCACCCTATGATGAATATTCGTTTAAGCGAAGTAATGCCTGAAGGATTTGAAGTTGCATGGCATCAAAGCGACGTACTACAAGTAGAAAATGAACTGAAAGCAACATTTAATTTATATCCAGGAAACACGTGGTCAACAAAATATAGAGTAAAAGGTGTTGCATATAATAAGTCAAGTTACAAAACAACTATCCTTTATGATGCAGAAGATGGTATTAACTTAGAGAAAGAATCAACAAGCGCTACACTTGAAGTTCTACAACCATACACCGTGGCGGTGAAACTTCCAACAAAAGTTGAAAGAGATGAATTAGCTGAATTTACTATAACAATAACCAATAACGAGAACGAAGAACTTAACATAGATAATATGAGAGTGTATATTCCATTAAGTTTGGGTATTAGTGGGAAAACCGGTCTTAATCTTTACGCATACAATGTTCTTGGGTATGAAGGAGCTCTTGATCCAAAAGAAGTAAAAAACTTTGTTGTTCGACTCAACACTCCTTTTGTAGGAAGCTATAGTATTGTTTACAAAGGAGATATTGAAGTAAAAGATGAAACATATAATTTTTCCGGTGTTAAAGATATGGCAGTAACAACCATGGGAATGAATTGTTATTTCACATTTAACCAACCAACACTACAAGCAGGAAGAAACTTACAATATACAGTAGTCTTGGAAAATCTTGGAAATCTTGATGACTATTACAGTATCAACGGCACTATTCACACTCCTTTTGAAGACATTCCATTTTTTATTCCTAGTTTATTTCGTAATGACTTTGAAACAGTTATTAACAAAAGATATCAAATGGAGTTTAGCAAGGAAGATAAAGAATATCCATTTAGTATTGAAGCAACATACAGAACAGAAGCAGGACAAGAATTTTCTTGCGAGGAAGAAAACGACTACTTAGTAAAAGGCGCTGAGAATGTACTTGACTTTGATATTTTTATAAGTGCAGATAAACCTTCTCCGGGAGATGATGTAAATTTAATTGTTACTGTGGGTAACGAGCTAGCTGAAGACATATACGACATCACCTTATTTAGTAATACTACAGACGGAGAGATAGTGCAAGGCATCCGAGAAAAACAAATAGGATTTTTAGCAAGTCAAGAAAAAGAAGAAATGTACACTATTACCGTTCACATTCCTGAAGATTATGAAAAAGACAAATTAGAAGTATTAACAACAGGAATTGTAGATAGCCATGGTTACACAGACATTGAATCAACAATTATCCCTATAAAACTTCCAGAGCCCGAAGAAGAAGTAAAAGAAGACGTTAAAGAAGAAGTAGAAGAAAAGCCCGTGGAAAAACCAACGACACAACCAGTGGATGAGAAAGAAGAGTTTGAAGGTAGTTTCCTAGCAAAAGTGTGGAATTTCATCAAGAAACTTTGGTAAATGCTTATTCTAGATTTCTTAAGTAAATAATTACAGCATAATTATTCCTACAATGACAAGTATGAATCCAACACCAATAGCACCAACTGCAATCATGCCATATGTATCGATGTTTACAAAATAATCTTGCACCCACGCACTAACATTATTTAGTCCTTTTTTGATACCATCAAAAGAAATCTCAACCGTCTTTTTAGCCATACATGAGTTTATAAGAGAAAGAGTTTTTAATCTTTTCTAATGCCAGCTTACGCCTAGGCGAGCGTAGTATGTTTCGCTAACGCTCAAGCATACGCAAAAAAACAAGAAACCAGCTTAATTTTTTCTAATTTTAGCCACGAAAAAGCCCTCTGAGTTGTTATCTTGAGGATAAATTCGCAAGCACTTCTTCACCTCAGGATTGAATGTTTCTCCATCAAACTCCATAATTGGCTCGCTACGTTTGATATCAAGCTCAATATCCAAAAGTTTTGCTGATGACTGTTTTTCTAACAAATAAGAAACAACGCCTTCATTCTCTGATGGTTCTTGAGAACAAGTAGAGTAGACCATTGTCCCACCAGATTTGAGGAGTGTGAACGCATTTAGAATAAGAGCTTTTTGAATTGCAACAAGACGCCGAACAAAACCTTCTGAATACATTTCAAGCATCTTAAAACTTCGTCGAATAGTTCCTGTTCCACTACAAGGAGCATCCACTAAAATTCTATCAAAGAAAGGTTCCTCGCCAAAAGGATTTCGTGGTTTAGTGCTTTTCTTACTTCTTTGGAATGCACCAAGAGTTACAAGTACGTTTGTTACGCCCATCCGTTGCAAGTTTAAAGATAAAGGTCTAAGTCGACTTACATCAACATCATTTGCAATAAGAAGACCTTCATTATTCATGTATTGAGCAAGCTGTGATGTTTTACTACCAGGAGCCGCACACAAGTCTAAGACAACAAACAGCGAAGCAGGGACCTGGTCATCAGTGTTGGCAACTTTATCTTGCACATCACTAAAAAGAACAACAGGCGGAAGCATAGATGCTGCTTCTTGTACATAAAAATACCCTAAATCATGCTCGACTAAATTTCCAATGTCAAATCGGTGAAAATCTTTATGCCCTTCTACAAAGAAACCTTCTTTACACCAAGGAACTGGTGTTAATATCCAACCTTGATCTTCAAGCCGTTTTTGTAGTGTTGGCACATCTATTTTTAACGTATTTACACGAACACATTTTCGAAGATATCTAAAAGAATAATCCATAAACTCATCATAACGAGGACCAAGTAACTTTTGATACTGCTCTTTAAACAAAGGCTTAATTTCTACTTTCTCTGAGGAAAGTATACGATGAGGATTATCAGATGGTTGCTCATTCATTACTTCCTAGAAAAGCATCATCATATATAAAATAAGAAGAAAGAATTAGTTAGACGATACGAGTTCAGGCATGAATTCGTTCTTTAAGTTATGTAGATTAGCTAACCTATAAGAAATAATTGCACCATCTAAAATGTAATCATCAGTTGTTTCTAAGTGCTCTTCTAGCTGAGCAATATGCTCATCAGTTTCTCGTATTGTTTTTCTTTTCATTTTAACACTTTGCGGTTTAATATAATACACCAAATAAAACTCTATCAATTTTATCAAATCGAACTTTACCAGGATCTGAAACTTTATTGTTATCGCCTTTTACAATACAATACCAACCTTGTTCATCTTCTCCAATGTAAACCACCCTATGAATAATTCTATCTCCTTCATGTTGATAAGAAATAACATCACCAACTTGAATTTCAGTAGGGGTTTGAGGAATAACTTGAAGAGCATTTGCACCTTTGTCAATTAATGGATCCATAGAATTTGTGTCTGCAAAAGAAGCCCATTTCGCATTCTTTATATTGATAAGAATATAATCAGGAAAAATAAGCACCTGGTCTTCAGATACCCTATCAGTTGGAGAAAGCTGTTCTGGCGATGCACTAGCAAAAGGAATTTCGTAGAATATTGCCGTAACGAGCATACCGACTAGACAGGAGAGGACGAGAGCCACAATAAAAGTCCATTTCATAACTACTTGCTAGTAACAACTAGTATATAAATGTATTCGCCACATTTATAAATGAAAAGTCTCTAAAGAGTGATATGGGACATCTTATATTGGTAAGACACGGCGAGAGCCGCTGGAATGTAGACAACAAATTTACAGGATGGGTGGATGTTCCGCTCACAGAAATAGGCATCCATGAAGCACTTATTGCTGCAGAGCGACTAGACGACCTAACAATTGATATCGCATTTACGAGTAAACTTGTTCGAGCACACGAAACACTACTTCTTATTTTAGCACATCAGAAAAAAACAGGCATTTTCCTGCACACATCAAAAAAACAACAATCTTGGTCCATGCATTACCAAGGCAAAGAGTTCGAAGAAAATGAAATTCCTATTTATTCATCAGAAAAACTTAACGAACGATACTATGGAAAACTCCAAGGTATGAACAAAGATGCGGCTCGAAAGAAATGGGGAGAAGAACAAGTTCACATTTGGCGAAGAAGTTTTGATATGCCTCCACCTGGTGGAGAAAGTTTGAAAGATGTTTGCAACCGGGCAATACCTTATTTTAAGAAAACAATTCTTCCACTGGTTAAAGCAGGAAAGAACGTTATTATCGCAGCACATGGTAATAGTCTGCGTGCACTCATCAAACACATCGATAACATCACCGATGAAAATATTCCTAACTTAGAACTAGAACTAGGCAAACCAATTATTTATCGCTGGCATAGTAAAAAGCTGGTGAAAATAAATCACGCTCACAATTTCAACAGACCGACACAATGGGAACCCACTGCGAAACACAAACGAACGTATAGTCAAGCAAAAGTAACCAATACCAAACGTGGCACAAGTACCAAAAAGGGCACGAGCAAGAAGAAAGTAGCTAAAAAAAAGTAGCCAGAAAATATTTATTCAAACAAAAATGAAAAAAGTAGAACAAACAAGTAAAAAACCCTGGCAAATAACACTTATTTCAATATTCTTCTTTGTAATAGCTGCAAGAACACTTTTTGCAATATTAGGCACAGTATTTATTATTCCATTCATAGCAAAAATAGCATTTGCTACCTTAGGAATTCTAGCAGGAATAGGATTGTTAAAGAAGAAAGAATGGGCTCCTAAAGTTGGCATCATTACATCAATCTTAGGAATACTATTAACAACGACTATGTTCTTAGGTCAAACAACAACAATAGATATTATTACAACAACATTGTATACTGCAATTTACATAGCAATAATTGTTTATCTGCAGAAAAATAAAAAATAAAATTATTTTTTTAATTCTTTAGGTTCTGGCAATTCAGGAATTGCTTTTCCACTGTAACAGTAATCATAGAAGTCGCATTGACCAGAAGACCATTTACATAAAGGAGTTCTATTCTGAGGAAAGTCACCAATATTGTCGGTCACTGTAGACATATGAATTTGTTCTACTTTAAACTTTGCGTGTTTAATTAACTCTTCATCAACAGGAAGAACCATTTCTCCTTTAGCTCCTGGAAATTTAAGAAAATAAATACCTACTTCATGCGGTTTAACATGATGTTCAAGCTCATAGAGCATTGCATATGTTGCGAGTTGCAATTTATATTGATCACTCATCTTTGCATTTTTAGATGTTTTATAATCCATCAACCTGATTTTTCCGTTAACATTTTCAACAACATCAATAAAGCCTTTCACGTAATAATCCCAATCCAAATATTCTTTTTCGCGAATAGGAGTAATTTTCTTAAATGCTTCTGAAAAAGACATACCATCAACCATATAAGTTTCAATTTTTTCATTAATAATTTCTATGTGATTAATTAGCATTTGTTTTGTTTCATCAAAATACATATTAATTTGTTGCTCAGGCATGTCAAGCTTATCAAAATCAACTTTTGCTTCCTTCCAATACTTTCGAAGAAGCTCTGTTGCAACTGTTTTAAGATTCTCTTTATAATTATCAGCAATAACTTCAGGAAGCACATCATAAAGTTTTTCTAAAGCAAGGTGAGCAACACTCCCTCGCACTAAATGAATAGAAGGGCTTGTTTTTAGCTTTAGTTTATACACAAAATAATATTTTCTCGGACATTGAAAGTAAGTATTCATAGAAGAGGGTGATTGCATTCGTTTTTTAGCCATACAAGCAATAAAAGTCAAGTTATTTAAAAAGGTGTTGGGTAAATGGCTTGTGCAAACATTTTTAAAAGCTCTGTGACTTTTTAGTATATAATGACTTACGAGCTTATTGTTACAGAGAAGCCAAGCCAAGCAAAAAAGATTGCAGAGGCATTATCCGATAGCAAGCCTTTGGTACATAAAGAAAATGGGGTTTCCCATTATATTCTTTCACACAATAAGAAAGATATTGTAATTGTCAATGCTGTTGGCCATGTTTATTCTCTTACTGAAAAAGAAAAATCGTACAAATATCCTAGTTATGACATTCACTGGGTTCCTGCATACGAAGCAGACAAATATTCAGCCCACACTAAAAAATACATCAATGTTATCAAGAAACTTGCAAAAGATGCAAATGAGTTCACTGTTGCAACTGACTTTGATGTAGAAGGTGAAGTTATTGGTCTTAACCTGATTCGTTTTGCATGTAAGCAAAAAGATGCAAACCGAATGAAATTCTCAACACTCACTAAACCTGATTTAATCAAAAGTTATGAAAATAAAAAGAAACATCTGGAATGGGGACAAGCAAACGCAGGCGAGACTCGACACTACCTTGATTGGATGTACGGTATTAATATTTCTCGAGCACTTAGCATAGCTATCAAAAAAGCAGGATTGTTCAAACAATTATCAAGTGGACGCGTTCAAGGACCAGCATTAAAATTAGTAGTTGATAAAGAAAAAGAAGTACGAGCATTTATCCCAACACCTTACTGGCAAATTTTCTATCATGGAGACCTAGATAGCGAGAAAAAAGCAACATTAGAAGCAACTCATAAAATTGAAAAGTTTACTGATGAAGCAGAAGCTCAAGCAATCCACAATAAAATCAAAGGTAAAGATGGGAAAATTACTGCAATTGAAAAACGACAGCAACAAAAAGAACCACCATGTCCATTTGATTTGACCACGCTCCAAACAGAAAGTTATCGCTCACTCAAAATTGCGCCAAAAGATACGTTGGCTGCAGCTCAAGAACTTTATACTAACGGATGGATATCTTATCCAAGAACAAGTTCACAGCAACTTCCACCTGAAATTGAATATGAGAAAGTTCTCAAAGATATTCTTCGAAGTGATATTTACAAAGAGCTTGCACAAGAAGTTCTCGGTATGACACCATTAAAACCAAATAATGGTAAGAAAACAGATCCAGCACACCCCGCTATTTATCCAACAGGTGTATTACCAGATGTCAGTAAAGTGGGTAGTCGGGAACTAAGAGTTTATGATTTAATTGTACGACGATTTTTAGCAACATTTGCAGGACCTGCAACTCGGGAAACAAACAAACTTGTTATTGATGTTGAAGCTGAAAACTTCATTGCGAAAGGAACACGAACCATTGTAGAAGGTTGGTATCGTTATTATGGTAAACACGTAAAACTTGAAGAACAAGAAATGCCTACAGCAACAGAAGGTCAGAAAGTACACTATAAGAAAGACGAACTTGTTAAGAAAATGACGCAGCCACCTAAAAGATTTACACCAGCAAGTCTTATTAAGGAACTTGAGAAACGAAATCTAGGTACTAAAGCAACACGAGCATCAATTATTGACACACTTCATCAGCGAGGATATATGGCTGAGAAAACGCTTGAAGCAACAGAAATTGGTATTAAAACATCAGACATACTCGAGCAATACATTCCTGACATTGTCAAAGAAGACTTAACACGACAGTTCGAAGAAGAAATGGAACTTATTCGTGAAGAAAAATTAACCAAAGAAAAAGTCTTAACCGATGCAGAAAAAATACTTAACAAAATTCTAGCAGATTTTCAAAAACATGAAGCTTCAGTCGGAAAGGCACTTAAAGAATCACTCTTTGAAACACAAGAAATAGAAAATACTATTGGCGACTGTCCTGTTTGCAAAAAGAACAAACTCATGATTAAATATTCTCCAAAAACCAAACAATACTTTATTGGTTGTAATGGCTATCCAGATTGCAAAGCAACATTCGGTTTACCAGGTAATGGTAAAGGAGTGAAACCAACAGATAAATTCTGTGAAGTGTGTAAGTATCCTATGATAAAAGTCGGTAGTGGACGAAATCAAAGAATTGTCTGCTTTAATATGAAATGCCCTGCAAAAGTTAAAGAAGAAAAAGAAGACTTTAAAGATCCTAAAACAAAAGAAGCATTAGCAAAACCCTGCCCTGAGTGTGGCAATGCTCTTGTACTTCGAAAAAGTGTGTATGGTGAATTTATTGGTTGTAGTAACTTTCCTAAGTGTCGATACACTGCGCGTGCAGATGGCACACCTAATAAAAAGAAGCCAGCAAAAACAAAAGCTAAAAACACAACTAAGAAGAGTACAAAGAAAACCACTAAAAAAAGTACCAAGAAAGCCGCTGAAAAGAAGTAACTCTAATTCTTTCTAGATTTAAGTAATCGAATAATTACATATATTATGTTGAATATGCCAAAAAACAATAAAAATAACACGCCTAAAGAAGTAAAAAACATTCCAACAAATAACCCACCATATAAACTGTTTTGAACAAAACTAATAGTGAATAATAATGAAAATACTAAAGTAAGAAGACCTAAAAAAGCAGAAATCAACCAATAAGTCTTGCTAAAATATTTTTTCATAGAAATTTTAAAGTAAAACCTGCTTAAATAAGTTCCGAAAAAAGAATAACGCTCAAGATTAGTTTGTAATTTCTCGTTAAGAATTAATCCCAAAAGGAATCAAGTCATTGTCGTTCGTGACTTTTTCAAAGAAAAAGAAACCCCCAAAGGGGTTTAATAAAAAAATTGTTGCGTTAGAAGATTTATCGTCGCTTTTTAGCAGGTTTACGCTTAGCAGCTTTCTTTTTAGCTGGCTTTCGCTTTGCTACTTTCTTCTTAGCGGCTTTTTTCTTTTTAGCAGGTTTACGCTTAGCAGCTTTCTTTTTAGCTGGCTTTCGCTTTGCTACTTTCTTCTTAGCGGCTTTTTTCTTTTTAGCTGGCTTTCGCTTTGCTACTTTCTTCTTAGCCACTTTTTTCTTTGCCACTTTCTTCTTAGCTACCTTTTTTTTAGCAGGAGCTTTCTTTTTTGCAACTTTTTTCTTTGCTACTTTCCTTTTTGCAGGTTTTCGCTTAGGGGCTGCTCGTTTCTTAGCTGGCGCCTTTCGCTTAACTGCTCTTTTTTTTGCTACCATAACTTTACACCTCGCGCGGTTTTGGTTATTAAACTTTAGTTGCTAACATATAGTTACCAACATAGTGATTTTTGTTTTTATCATATTTAAATGTTATTCTTTTTAAAGGGTTTTTAGGCATAAAACAAACAAAAAATAAAATTATTTTTTCAACAATAAATAACAAAAAACTTTAGAAAAAAAGCAATCGTAAAACAAAACTTAAAATGTTTGAGCAAAAAATTAAGAATTCTTTTTTAGAAAGTCATAAAGTAAAATAAAAACAGCATTTGTCCAACCAAACCCTGACTGTGTCGGATATCTTCCATCTTTTCCTTTGGTTTTTGCTACCACATCATACTTTTCCCATAAGGTTTTTGTTTCTGTAAATATTTTGTTGTTTAAGTCAAGCCATTTTCTTGCTAAACGATTTGCATCATCCATAAAGCCATACTTTGCAAGACCAGAAATAACAATAAGTTGTTGATTTGGCCAACCATTTGGATAATCCCATTGTTTGAACTCTTCTGAAAGATTATTTTTTTGTGTATTAGCAAGACCGCCTTCACATTCAAACTGTGCAATGTGATGTTTCATCTTATGTGCTTGATGCTCTGTTGCAAGACCAGCCCATAAAGGATAAAAACCAGCTAAAGAAAAAAAAGAACTTTGTTTTTTTTCTTCGTGATTATAATCATAAAAGAAACCTTGCTTTTCATGCCAACAATATTTGTTAATTAATTTTTTTCTTTTTTCTGCAAGCGAAGCGTATTGTTCTGATTTCGTAGTATTATTAAGTTCTTTGTAAATTTCTGCAAGGTCAGTTTCATATTTGTATAATAAACTATTAAGATCAATCGGAGCATAATTAAGACAATGGTCGTTAAATCTACTAGTCATGTCCCAACCAGACTCATGTTCGGCAGTTACATGTGTTATTTCGTGGTCACAGTATCTACTTAGACCACAAGCGAGAACATGATGTTTCTTTTTATCTTTATCTATCCAATAGGATTGCAGTTCTTTTTCAAGTACATGAGCCATTTCGGCAAGCCAACGTTTATTTTTTGTTTTTTCATAGACTGCAAGAACTAAAGAAGATAAAAAAGGAGGTTGCGAGATTCCTAAGTTATAGAATTGATTTCTTAAAGGAATTACGCCGAAACGTTTTTGTAGAAATAAAAAGTTTTCAACAATACCCTTAACTAAATGAGTCTCGTCTTTAGCAAGAAGACCCAAGCAAACAAAATAGGTATCCCAATAGAATTGATCATTTTTGAAATAAGTATCATTTGGAGAAACGAAGTGATGAGGCAGACCAATGCGTGTTCCTTCATCTTCAGGAAAAAAATATGTAATCTTTTCCCAATACTCATCAATATACTCTAAACAAGCTTTATATTTCTCCATACAGAAAAAAATAGTCTATCAGCTATAAAAAAGCGTGTTGAAACTTAAAAGTAAAAAATGCTCAGAAATAATAACCATTTCTGGCACGCTTCACCCTGAAAAAAACAGGGTAAACAGCGAAAGAAAACTAAAGTAAGGAGATATACTCCTTAACTTTTGCAAAGACATCTTCTTTTGCTGCTGGTAAGAATTTTATACTACCTGCAACTGCATGTCCCCCACCGCTCACTCGCGCGTAAGGAAAACTCTCTTGAAGAACTTTAACAAGTTTGTTTACATCAAAAAGTTGGGTTTCTTGCTCTGCTCTAAAGACAATTATTGATCCAGTGTAAGTCATGATAATTCTTGGCTTGACTTCTTCAAAATTATTACCAATAAGCGCTGCAAGTTTTCCAATGGAGAAATAATCGCCACGCATAACAGTAAGGTCGCCATCAAGACGAAATACAGTGTATTTTCCTAATTGTTCTTGCTCTACATACTTTTTTATGACAAGATTAAGTTCTTGCTCAGCTTCTGCTATAATTGGTCTGTACAAGGCAACAAGTGCATCACGTTCTTCTTTTGGACCATAGAGTAATGTATGAATTGGACCTAATTGTAAGTTCATCTTTGTTTGAAAGATTTCATAGTCAACAACTAAACCAACTTCACGAACATATTCTCTGGATTCTCCAGTTATATTGATAAGTTCTTCAATTTCGGCACCTTCACATCTATCTGTAACGCCACCAACAGCTGCAACAAATGCATCTGATTCTACTTTTTCATTTATTAAATGAGCAAGTTCATAGCACACCATAGATGCAGACATATTATCATGAATGCCAACTAAGTGAGGATTCACATGAGCAATTGTTTCTTTACAAATTACTGTTTGTCCATGTTCATCTTTTTCTCCAGGGTCGTGATGATCAACAACCATAATGTCGGCTCCAAAGATTTTAGCTTTTCTAATTGCAAGTAAATCTTGTTTTGTGCTTCCATTATCAACAATAAGAATTAATGGAGCTGGCAAATCATTTCGTTTTGCATTCATTAAGAATGTGCCAATATCTTTAGTTGCATCAATAACATCATACCAAGGTGTACGAGAAGGATTTCTCATAAAATAGTTTGAAGGATACTTTAAGAAAGGATGCACATCATCAATCATTGGACGAATAGCTTGCTCCAGTAAAATTCCTGCTGCATAACCATCTGCATCACCATGATGCGTGACAACAATAGGTCTTCGCTCTAATACTGCTTGCCTAATTACTGCTGCACCAATGTTTAACATATCATGCATCTTAACAAAATTTGGGCTGTTTAGTTGTGGTTTGCTTTTTGGTTTGAATTGCTCAAGTAATTGATTGTGAATAAGATCTTTTGCTTTTGCTTCTTCAGCACCTTTTGCTAACCAAGCTTTTTCTATTGCACCTTGCAGCGTTCCTTCGTAATGTGTTCGTTTGAACTGAAAGGTAGCATAGCTATCTTTTTTAACATCAGGAAAGGCAATACTGCCTGGAATAAACTTTACAAGTTTGAAATCTATTTCACCATCAGTAATAGTAAAGATGTTCAATCCTTCTTTAGTTCTAAAAGCATCTTTGACGAAGCCAGTTAATTGATAGGTTAAACCTCGAACTGTTGAGTCTATCATTTCTTTAATTGTTTCTACTACAAGCAAATTGCTTGTTTCTTTATTATTTGTATTCATTTTAATTTATACTCCCGCGCGTCTTATGAAAGAATTACTCTTTGGAGTTGTTGTGTTAAGTTACTAAGAATTATTGCACGCGATGTTTATCTGTTTTGTTATTCTTTGTCTGAAAATTCTTGGTTATCTGTTTTTCGTACTTACACTTGTTTTCTTTCTTTGTTGAAAACAGTAAAGAAGGTTTTATTTATAAATCTTTGCTAAAAAGAAGGCCATTTTAGCGGTTTTGGGGCCTTAATAAATTCTTGAACATCATCAGAACATTTTTATAAATTGAAGGAAATACATTCATATGATCACAAACAAAGACGCTGAAAAAGAAATAATCCACTTATTTCATCACATACACCATTTAGAAAAAGATCACAAAGTACACCATTGCGGTGGTGCTCACAGCGAAATAGACCCTAAAGTCAACTATAATATAGAACATTGCGATTGTGGAAAACACCGAATCGACAAAGAAAAAGCAATCGGACACGCCATGAATGAGAAATTACAATCTGTTGAAGTGAAAATATTATTTACTGAAAAATGTGTTGAGGGAGGGTGGCATGTTGAAAGTGGAATATTAGAAAATGATAACGAACATCCAGCCAATATACAGTAGAATAAAACAGTATGAATTTAATGTTGATGATAATTCGATATTTGAGCAAAGAATATTAAATCTAGAAAAGGCCATTAATGAATCTGTTAAAGAAATAAGTGAACAGTTCAAAAATGAAGTCCACATAGGTTTTTCAGGAGGAGTTGACTCCGCATTAATTCTGTCAAAAATCGTTCAATATGGATTTCCAGTTATAGCACACACAATGGGAAATACCAAAAATCATCCTGATATTGTTCATGCACAAAAATATGTCCATTATTTACAAAATGGAGGAGCAAACATAACTCACACATTACACATTACTTCATTTAACCAAAAAGATATTGAATCTTCAAACTCCGTCCTTAAGACTGATTCTACAAGACCCGACAATTATTTTATGATAATGAAAGAATTGAAATCACACGCGCCGCAAATAATTTGCTGTGATGTTATAGACGAACTCATGGGCGGATACTATGCCCATCAAAATCCCCAAAATCTTCCGATTTTTAATCCAAATAAAAGTCATGAAGAAAATAGACTAAGCGCATTACAATTTCTTCTTGAAAAACTCATTCCTAACCATCTTTCTGTTTTAGACAAATTTAGTGATTATTTTGAAATACCTGTTTTTCTTCCCTACGCCAGTCAAGCAATATTTGATAATTGCAATTTTGGTGTTAATGAATTAGTAGATGAGACTCAAAGAAAAAAACCCATTTATCAACTAGCAGAAAAAAATGAAGTAATTTCTCCAATCCTTAAAAGAAAAAAATTAGGACTTGTAGATGCTCTTTCTTACTGAACAGATTCTTTTTCATAAAACATGACCATTTTAGCAGTTTTGAGTGTTCAGAGTAAATAATCATAATAATCCTCTAAACGAGGTGTAATAAGCTTGTGCACATAGTCAATTTTACGACCTCCCTTATCAGAGTATTTCGCATAATAACGATGCAGAAAATTTGCCCTATTATCCGCCTCATTAACAAGACGCATTGACGTATCTAAATGAGTTTCTGGCTTAAGCTTTGCTTTTTTATTAAAAGCATATACTAAACGCTCAATAGTTGCCAATTGATCAGACTTTAATTCGCCATCAACATAAATAGTATTTAAAGGCATTACTGAGTCAACATATTTTGCTAATCTAGCAATAGCAATAACAGGAATATTTACTTTTCCAATAACATCAGCATTTGTTTGCGAGAAAATAAGATGTTTGTAAGGAATATCTAAAAACTTTCTATTAGCAATTCTCCTCTGTTTTTCATAACAACCACGTTTCAACAAAGAAATATTGGGAGAATACATGCCTACAAATATTTCAGGAAACTTACCATGATTCGATTCATCAATCCCCAAAAACATAATTGTAGTTTCATTAGAGGTAGTTCTTAAAGATATATGAGGTGAAAAACAGAAATATTTATATCAAACTAAATATATGATTAATTAATTATAAAAAAATTCTAAGAACTTCTAAAAAAAGTAAAAATTCACTTAAAGAAGTAGTGAAAATGAAACTATTTTCGGACCAACCAAAAATTAGTTAGTAGTAAAAATTACTGGACTGTTTCTTTATCATAGACCCATTCACTATGACCATAATGAATAAGAAGATCAACACCTAAACGTTGGACTTCAAGTGGCAAGTCACAAGATCCAAAGTTTGAGCCTGCCCAAATAAAGACTTCTGCACCAGTTTCTTTTCTTATTTGGTCAGTTATCTCTTTAGCTTGAGGTTTTAAACCATCAGGAAGATGCAAGCATACATTCTTTGCGTTTTTCTCTTTAATAGAATTAATGACACGTTCCGTTTCAAGATTGTAATCAGTCATTGTGTTAACATAAAATAAAAATTAAAAAAAATGAAGCTTATTCTTTTTTAGCTTCTTTGGTTTCTGCAACTTCGTCAGCTTCAGAATCATCTACTTCTTTTTCTTCTTCAACGACTTCTTCTAATTCTTCTTCAACAGTTTCTTCTGCTTTAGATTCTTCAGAATCATCTTTATCGTCTTCAAAGTCTTCAGAAGCAACTTCTTCTTGTTCGTCTAATGCCGCGTCTTCTGCTTGTTGTTCTTTCTTTGTTTCTGCTTGAGGATCTGGTTGTTCTTCAGCAACTGCGTGAAGTTCGCCTTTGTCTTTTGAACGAATAACTACCTTTTCCGTTTTAACAGCATTCTCAGTTACAACAACATCCGTATTTTCTTCAAGCTTTGCAGATTTAATGTCAATAGAACGCAGAGGGAAAATCTTTGCGCAAGATTCTTTGACAAGTTTTTGCAATTTAGCTTCAGCAATATCAGAAAAGAATTCTTCAACAGATTTAGTGAAAGCAAATTCACGAATAACTCGTCGAGATTCTAAACGAACTGCGGATTGAACAGACTTAGTACCGTGCGTGTGCGTGATAATAACTGGTTTAACTCTTAGAACTTTCTTGTCGTTAGTTTTTGCAAGAAATGAGTCAGTAATTTTATCTCGTCCACGTCGAACTAAACGCTTCATAGCTGCATTGATAAGGGAGTAACCAATAACTTCAGTTTCTGCTTTACCTTCAACAACTTTCGTTACACGAAAGAGCATGTTCACATTTTGCCGTCGCATGTTACCTGTGATAGTTGACAAATTAGCTGTCAAATACTTCCCGTTAAGGAGTTCACTATCTGCAACATAGGACTCGCCCAAAGCTGCGTGATTGAATAGCTTTGGTGCAATGACTGCGTACCACTTTTTCTTCTTTACCTTTGTTTGTGTAATTTTTTTATTTTTAGGAGCCATAGTCATTCACCTATTTACTCAAGCGCTTCCGCTTTTCTTTCTTCATACGTTTTCTTTGCCACTTCCAACGCATCTGACCTTTCTTTTTCCAACGTCTACTTGATCGTTTCATTTTGTTAGTTTACCTATTTGTTTTTTATTTAATTTTGAAATAAAATTCTTTCCTGTAGGAAAGAAATATGCTCCGGCCGGGATTTGAACCCGAGTCCTTGGATCGAAAATCCAAGATGATTGGCCAGACTACACCACCGGAGCTTTTTGAATAGTATATATTCTACTAGAATGCCAATGAAATCGTTTGTTTTTATTGAGTCGTCTTGCCCGTAGATAACATCTGAACGCGTAGATTTAGCTTTCAGGGACCCTAGAGCCCGATATGTTGCCTTAAGCAACCCGAGAGAAACAGGTTTTATTTATAAAGATAATGTTTTTGTGAGGAAAATGTTTATAATAAACAGCCATGCCTTAACACATATGACTTATGACTCAATCATAGTATTAGGAGGCGGCATAGGTGAAGACGGCAGTTTACCAACCTATGTTATCAGTAGACTAGATTTAGCAGTACAAAGATATCAAGAACATCCTTGTCCAATCATACTTTGCGGTAAAGGAGCAAACATTAATGCTATTGATGGAAGAGTATTCACTATTAGCGAAGCAATGGCTGGGAAAAACTACCTCATTGAAAAGAACATTCCCTCAGATAACCTCCTCCTAGAAGAAGATTCAGAAGACACTATTGGAAACTTCTATTTCACAAGAGAATATCATCTCGATAGACTACAATTACATAAACCACTTATCATCACATCAGAATTCCACGTAGAAAGAACAAAACTTATTGCACCATGGGTGCTTGGTGAAGGCATAGAACCAACATACGAAGCATCACCTAATGACGGCATAGCACCAGAAATGGTTCAGCAACGAAAACAAGTGGAGAAAATCATTGAAAACTATTTTCACAATCATATCAAACATCATGCACATGCAGGTAATATGAAAGAACTTAAACACTATTTGTTCAATATAGATCCGACATATACCAAAATAGCAACTCCTGAGCATGATAGCGTTCTAAAAGAAATACATAAAATCAAAGAAACTTATTGATTCGAATGACTTAGGCACGGGAAAAACGTGAGCCTGGGGGGATTTGGTAACGCCATTCGTGCATAGGCGAGCGTCAGCGAGATTCAAACCACGTTTGAACTCACTATCAAAAAAAAGAAAAAACGTGAGCCTGGGGGGATTTGAACCCCCGACCACCAGCTCTCTTCGAGCAAACATCCCTTACTAGCGAGATGCCGTCATATAAGACTGGCGCTCAACCGGGCTAAGCTACAGGCTCAACTGATAAAAAAAGAGCAGAACTTGCTTTATAAAAGCAACGGTTAAAGAAAAAAAGAGAAATTAACAGAAAAAAATAAAAAATGAGACTAAAACGCCTTTAGCGCCTCTTTTAGAAAAAATTATAACACAGCAAATAAAACCAGCACTACTAAGCTTCATCGCTCGCTTTGAACAATAGGAAGAACCAATGGAAAATAATACGCCTAGTGAAAAAAAAGAGCAGACACCATTCACTAGAAAGAGAGTTGCTCCTAGAGAATATAAGAGTTTTATTGTTTCACAGGATAATTATAAGTATTATCAGCGTAGTCGTGTTCCAGCTCATATCTATAAGAAACATCATGCTAAAATTCGAGCTGCGAAGACTGCAAGAAAGAACTTGAATAAGGATGAGTTCTATAAGGACGATAAGCATGCATATATGGTTCGTTTTGAAGATGGTTTGATGAGTTTCTATAGTCGTAAAATTGGCGACGAAAAAGTAGAATAAAACATTCGCGGCCCCCTCTTACTCTCTTAGAATTATTCTTTGGTTAATTTATTCGCTCTTGATTGAAATAAACCATATGAAACTAAAATACAAACAAAACCACCCGCCCCAGCAATAAGGACAGAAACCATTTTAGTAGAAGTAAAAACAACAGCCACTAGAAGAATTATGGCAGCGATAACTAAAAGAACACATATAGCTGCTCTGAGGATACCAAATTCTTTCAAAAAAGTCATTTTCAATAGTTTTCGGGTGTTATCCCCAAAAGAATGGTGCGACGACTGGGAATCGAACCCAGGCCACAGCCTTGGCAAGGCCATATT
>CAZSZY010000007.1:34725-36289 GCA_964611285.1 uncultured Methanosarcinales archaeon | reverse complement strand
TTTTAACAATGCGAGAAAAAGGAATTAAAATGGGCCGAAAGAAAAAAGAAACCATCAATGAAGTAGTACAAGTAGAACAAACACCAACAAATAACAAAGAGCGGCCTCAGCAGACAATAAACCCCTTTCAAGAAACAACAACTATTTCAAACAAAGAACTAGAATTATTACTCCAAGACAATTACACTCCAAAAGAGATTTCTGACGTATTTAACGTTGATGTGTGGAGAGTAAGAGGATTAAAAGCTCATCTTACTAGAAAGAAAAATCAAGCTAAAGTTGCTTAATTCTTAGTTTAAACGACAAGCTTTAAAAACAATTTATCATTCTATTTATATAACGGGCCCGTAGCCTAGTCTGGATAGGGCACCAGCCTTCTACACATTGGAAGCAGAGCTTCATTGGCTCTTCCCAAAAGTGAAGAGAGCTGGGGATCGCGAGTTCAAATCTCGCCGGGCTCACTTTTAGTCCTTCTGCTCGTCAAATTCTTCTACTGCCAGGCGGTTCGGACTACAAGGACACTATCGCCGGGCTCACTTTTTTCTGAAGCCACCCGTTAATCTCTTTATTATATCACCATAACACATAAAAAGGGCTTTAGAGAAAGATAACTTATAATGAAAAAAACACATCTCCTCTTTGTGACTAGAAGTTATCCTCCACTTGTTGGAGGACTAGAGCAGTATTGTTATGATTTTTATCATAGCATCAAGAAGAACGTAAAAACAACGCTTCTAGCTAGAAGGCCAAAAGAGAATCTCCTCTTATTTATGGCTCGAGTAAAGTTTCACTTATTATTTCACGGCAGAAAGTATACACATGTTCATTTTGGAGATGGACTGCTTTCTGTTCTTGGACTGCCTACAAGAATTATGACTAAAGCAAAACTCAGTGTTGTTGTGCACGCTCTTGAAATTATGCATCCTTATCCTGTATATCAATTCTTCATGAGACATTCACTTCCTCGATTTGACACTGTTGTATGTGTAAGTAAGAATACTGAAAAAGAAGCGCGGAAACGAGGAGCCAAGAAAACTATTGTTATTCCAGATGGTATTGTTCCAAAAAAGCATAAGGTTTTGGATAAGAAAAAATTATTTGCTAAGCTAAAGATTAAACCAAAAGGAAAAATATTATTCTCTGTAGGCAGACAAATCCCTCGAAAAGGAGTTGCATGGTTTGTTGAACATGTTATGCCAAAACTTTCTAAAGATACATTCGTTATTGCAGGAACAGGTGAAGAAATACCTAAGATAACAAAAATAATTACTGAGAAAAAATTGACTAATGTTTATCTCGTTGGACGTGTCGAGGAAATTATTAAAGAAAGTCTCTATGCACATAGCGATTGGTTTGTTATGCCCAACGTTCGTGTTCCACATGATGCAGAAGGATTTGGGATTACGATTATTGAAGCTGGACTTGCAGGATGCCCTGTTGTTGCAGCAAGTGTAGATGGCATACCAAGTGCTGTACTTGTTGATAAAACAGGATTTTTAGTGAAAGAAAAAGATGCGAAAGGATTTATTGATATTATTTCTAAGAAGAAATTAGTTCATAGTAA
>CAZSZY010000007.1:28580-34625 GCA_964611285.1 uncultured Methanosarcinales archaeon | reverse complement strand
CAAAAGATGTTAAAGGATTTTCTGGAAGTATTGATGAGCTAGCCTTCGCCATAGGTAATACGACTTATGATACCACGGTGGAGTTCCTAGGAAAACTCGCAGATGACTACAAACGACAAGCAGACGCAGACAAAAATAAAGGACGAATACAACTTGCAACACAACTATATACTACAGCAGAAAAACTCTACGAAGCAAGAGATGCGATGCAAAAGGCACGGGATATTTGTAAACCGTATATGCAAACAATAAACAAAAAGTAAAAATATTAGAAGAATAAAAACATCAAAGCCATACTGGCGTAAATAACAAGTATCTGACTTAAGAAGTAGGTCAACCATGTTGTTTTCACCTACAACTAACTGTATGGTGAAAATATATAAACGTTGTGTAAAGAAACTAGACTGTTTTATCAAATGTTTTTAGAACAAGAGAAGATAATGGCTGAACATATTGATTATCCATACGTCTTGCTTCCGCATTAGAAAGTTCTCTTGTAGGATCTGATTTTGCCTTGTAAATACCGTGAGCATCAGGACCAAATTCTGAATCAAATTTATCTAGTAATCCTTGGAAATGCACACTAAAAGAAAGAGTATCTAAATTAGTTGATGTAAGTAAAGCGCGATGAGGCACTATATTGTATAATGATCTACTTTGATGATATAACATTATAAGTGAGGGAGCTACTGCCAAATGAATAGCGCGAATTGGTTTTACAGGATCGCATGAATACGTATTTTCTTTAATCGTCATATTATAACAAGAATCTTTTGCTAAAAATTCTTGCATAGCACATATTGTTACATCAATATCTTTTTTTGTATTAGTAAATCCAAAAGGCGTTACACTCATCCAACCAAAATAGTCATCAAACTTAATTTTAGAGAGATTCGCATCAGCAATAGCATGCATATCAGAATCACTTAAAATATTAGCTTTTTTTACTTTAGCAACAGACAAGTCTTTAATCTGATTTGTAAAAGATTTATTAAAAGGTTGTTTGATAAAAAACTCTTTTCTTTTTTTATCACGCGCAACGACAAAATTTGCAAGAGCATTATACATAGGCAAATACACTGATCGTGCAGGGTCTAATTCTTTAGCTTCTATTTTTGTTTTCTCAACTTCCGCTAATTTTGCAACATTTTTTCCAATAGTATTTTTAGCATCATATGCCGAACGAGAAATTTTATTTGTGAAACTTAAGGGTTTCTTCTTTTTAAGTTGATCATACACTTTAGACTCAGCAACTTTTCCTGATAATGTTAATGCGAGAAGATCAACACCTTCACCAAGCAAAGAACGATATTTAGCATAATAACTATCAAAATTTGTACGCTTATCTAAAACGTCAGCAATAGTTACATTTTCATCTGCATTGCGTAAGTTTTTTTCTAATGCTTTTTTTTCAAACTTTTTTAATCGACATTCTAAGTTCTTATCCATTACAGAAGTATCTAAAAGATGTTTGAATAATTTTTTTTTAACATTAATTGATTCAATATGAGAAACACAAGGAACAGAGATTTTTTTATTAGGATCCTCTAAAGAATCTCGAATTTCTTGAATATTAATTGGTATGTGAAACATATCTTGAGACATATACTCATAAGCATAATCACGGAAAGCTTGAATATTTTCAAGCTTCATTGGAATAATATAATCAACCATTACTTTTTTCCCTTCTCCAGAAAGAGGAAATGGTTTAGTATGATAAAAATCATATAAATAAAGCTCTTCCAAAGAGCCCTCCGTTAAACCATGTAATTCTAAGGGATTGAGGTCTTTAATAGCGTTCGCAAATGGATCATTAGAAGTGACTTCCATATACATATTGTTATAACTCGTTATTTATAAAGGTTTCTATCTGTAACTACTTTATAGGGACGAGATTGTTATTTGATTTTCAACTATATTTAAATAGGACTAAGGGCTTTCTAGACTAATAAAATGGTAGAATTAACCTTTCCTGATGGGAATAAAAAAACGTACGATGCGCCCATAACTGGGCTGCAAGTAGCAACTGACATTAGTGAGGGGCTTGCTAGAGCTGCTTTAGCCATAGAATTTAATGGCAAATTATTAGACATGACTACCACATTAACAACAGACGGCAGCGTCCGTATTATCACATTTCGGGACTCTGAGGGTGTTGAGCTCTTTAGACATTCTAGTGCCCATCTTTTAGCACATGCTATTAAGCGACTTTACCCAGATGCACAACCAACCATTGGTCCAGCAGTAGAACAAGGCTTCTACTACGACTTTGACAATTTAACCATTACCATGGAAGATTTCCCTAAAATAGAAGCGGAAATGAAAAAAATTGTTGAAGAACGACTAGAACCGCAACGAATCGAGTATGCAAGCAAGAAAGACGCAATAGCTGCCTTTAAAGACAATCCATACAAAGTGGAAATGATTAATCAATTGGACGAAGGAAGTACTGCGTACCAACAAGGAGACTTTATCGATCTTTGTCGAGGACCACATATTCCAAACACGAAGCTGATTAAGGCATTTAAATTAATGAAACTAGCTGGTGCATACTGGCGAGGCGATGCAAAAAACAAAATGCTGACCAGAATTTATGGTATTAGCTTTCCTGATAAAAAAGATCTCAAAGCACACCTAACATTACTTGAAGAAGCAGAAAAACGAGACCACAGGAAGATTGGAAAAGAAATGAATTTATTTTCATTTCATCAAGAAGCACCAGGCATGCCTTTCTTTCATGACAAAGGAGCATTCATCTGGCAAACACTTGTTGATTATGTTACACAACTGCTTCAAAGCAACGATTATGAACTTGTGAAAACACCAATTATGATGAACGTAGAGCTCTGGAAACAATCAGGCCATTGGGACCACTACAAAGAAAACATGTACTTCACAAAAATTGATAGTGATGAAGACAACTTCGCAGTTAAACCAATGAATTGTCCAGGACATATTCTTATCTACAAAAATAAAATGTACTCCTACAGAGATTTACCATTACGTATGGGAGAATTCGGACTTGTCCATAGACACGAACTTTCAGGAGTATTAAGCGGACTTTTTAGAGTTCGATCATTCACACAAGACGATGCGCACGTATTTTGTACTTCTGAACAAATGAAAAGCGAAATAAAAGAACTCGCAAGACTCACCGACGAAGTCTATACACTCTTCGGATTTACTTATCACATGGAACTTTCCACTCGACCAGAAAAAGCAATGGGAGATCCAAAACTATGGGACTTAGCTGAAAACACACTTAAAGAAGTTTTAGAAGAAAGTAAACAAGAATATATCATCAATGAAGGAGATGGTGCATTCTACGGACCAAAAATTGACTTCCATGTTAAAGATGCACTTGGACGAAGTTGGCAATGCGCAACTATACAACTTGACTTTCAAATGCCAGAAAAGTTTGACTTAACGTATGAAGGTGGAGATAGTCAGAAACATCGACCAGTAATGCTTCACAGAACATTACTTGGAAGTGTGGAGAGATTCTTAGGAATACTTGTAGAACATTTTGCAGGGAAATTTCCATTATGGATAAATCCTAATCAGGTAACCATTCTTCCAATAGCAGACAGACACACAAAGTATGCGCAAAAAGTTGCTCAAGAACTAAAAGTAGCACACATTCGAGTAAACATCGATAGTCGAAGCGAAAGCGTGAACAAAAAAGTTCGAGACGCGCAGCTTTCTCAATACAGTTACATCTTAGTAGTTGGCGATAGAGAAGCAGAAACAAACACTGTTGCTATTCGAAAACGAAACAATGAAATTATAGGTACAAAAAAAATCGTTGACTTTAGAAACGAACTCTTAACTGAAATTGCTGAGAAAAAACTAAGTAAAGATTAGCTGAACAACATTTATTTTTTATTTCTCTTTTTTCTTACTTCATTCTTCACAACAGGAATATATAAATAACTAAACAATCGCGCAATAAATTTTCCCTTCCAAAACTTTAGAAAATCATCATAGCTCATAGAAACATTTCCAACAGGAAGATCTTTTTCATAACTTCTTTTATGCAGATAGGAATCATAAATATAAAACAATTTTTTCTCATCATCATAACCAAGAAGCGTCACCCAATGAAGCGCGTAATATCTCTTTATGAAAACTCTTTCTCGTCTAGCATTATACACATTATTAATTAAAGTAATAATAGGATAACCTTTCTCCAAATACTTCTTAAGCACATGTAGTTTATTTTTTCTATTAATGGCGCGAAGTAAAGGAGCTTTAAACTTCTTTTTTTCTAATATTTTAGAAATAGTTGAAGGCCACATAAAACCAAAGAAAAGTTTACCTAAAGAAGTAAGATACTTTCGAGGAGGCAGATCCTTATCCACCCCATATAAATTTGTTACTGCTCTAACTGCATATGCACCACAATCCATCCACTTTTGCTGAAGATATACATCTGACTTGACATAAATAACAGCTCGTTTTGCAACCATTCATAACACCCTTAGTGGAGCGTTACTTCTGCTTCTAGTTCTTCTTCATCAAAAGATTCTTGCCGGCGTTTAGTTCGACGTGTTTTTTTCTCGAACGCATCTTCGTAGACTTTGTCTTCTACTGGCTCTTTGTCAGTATTGTCGCGGTCTTCATCATAGCCCTGCATAAAAGCTTCTTCTTCAGAACTAATTGCATCGTTGTCAACAAGGTCCTCGCGGCCCTCGCCACTATACACTTCCTCAAATTCTTCCTCATCCGGATACATACTCAAAAAAATCTAATGGGTGGTTTAAATAACTTTCTACAAAAAGATACATACGCAAAATTTATAAGAAAAGTATTTAAAAGCAACCACCTAAAAGTGAAAAATGAATAAAATAATACTTCTCGCAATTATTGCATTAGTTGTACTCACTTCATGCACGTCAGCTCCAACCTTAAAACTCTACGGAGAAAGTTCAGAAGAAACAATCGTTCAGATTCCAACGACGAGCATGGATGAATTTGCACAATGTACGGCAGACAATGGCGCAATTATGTATGGTGCCGACTGGTGTCCGCATTGTAAATATCAAAAAGAAACATTTGGTGATTCATTTGCATTCGTTAACTATGTCGAGTGTGAAGACGAACCAAAAACTTGTTCAGTCGCAGGTATTCGAGGGTATCCTTCGTGGATTAAAAGGGGAATTCCTTAAAGGTGGACGAACGCTCGAAGAAATTGCTACACAAACAGGATGCAAGCTTCCTATAAAAATTTAATTTTTTAAATTATTTTTTTCCTCTTCCAATTCCTCGATAAATACAAGTTAGCTTTTCTTTTGCAAAGAAATTTCTCCCATCGACAAGCACAGCAACTTCGTTAAGATTAAGTTTCTTAAATTCTTCATGAGCAGTACAAAGTACAAACACATCGGTTTCTTTTTGTAGTGCTGCAAGTGTTGGCACATCATTTTGCTCTGGAAAGAAAGGATCATACATCAAAACTGTTGCTCCTTTTTCTTTAAGCAGTTTCATAATAGGAAACGAAGGACTTTCACGTCTATCACCTACATTTGGCTTATACGATAATCCAAGAATACCTATTTTACTACCGTTTAAACAACGCTTTGCATCATTTAATGCATCAACTAAAAGCTCGACCGTATACGCAGGCATACTTTCATTAATTTCTCTTGCCTTACGTAGGAACGAATGATCAAAACCAGAAAGCTTTGCCTTTTCTATTAAATAATAAGGGTCGACAGGAATACAATGACCGCCAACACCACAACCAGGATAATGCGGCATAAATGCAAATGGTTTCGTACTTGCACCTTCAATAACTTCAAGTACATCAATTCCCATCACATCAAAACTTTTCGCAATCTCGTTAATGAATGCAATATTAATATCTCGAAAACTATTTTCCAATATCTTTGCTGCTTCCACACTTTTTACACAACTTAATGGTTTTATGTCGGCATCAAGAATAGTTTCATAAAATTTTTTAGCCCGCTTTAAACCAGTATCAGAGAATGCACCAACAACTCGCGCAATATCTTTTAACTCCCACGCATCACCTGGACTAATACG
>CAZSZY010000007.1:25980-28480 GCA_964611285.1 uncultured Methanosarcinales archaeon | reverse complement strand
GCCGTTCGAATAACCTCGGGACTTTGTGCAAAAACAGGAAACGATTTTTCAATTGTTCCTGGCTCTAAAGGATGCATGCCTTTCCTAATCTTAGCAAGTTTCTCTTCATCTAAATCAATACCTGATACGTGATAACCACGCTCTAACACAAGCTGCGCTAGAGGAAAGCCAACATAGCCAAGACCAATAATTACAACATTTTTCATACCTATAACCTCTAACCATTACTGGTAAAAAACGCTTTTTAAGTGTTGTTAAGGAATACTCTTGAGTGCAACTTAAGCACTAAACCACGCTCAAAAAAATCCTGGTATGGCTTGCCCTGCTAAATGGAAACCTAGAGAAAAAACATTAAAACCGGGAATTGACTTAGTTGGAAAAATCTAAATACGGGCTAGAAAGCCCGTATTCTTCTCTTTTAGCCCTTCTTATTGTTGTCCGTTAATGGCGACCAATATCATAAATTTTATAAAGAATTAGCTCTTGCTAAGAACCACTATGAACAAAATTCAAATCAGCATCATAAAAAGTTTGCAAGATAAAAAGGAAGACATTACTATCAACCACATTGCAATGGATGCGGGTGTGGATCGACACACTGCAGCAAAACATCTTGCATCACTAGAAAATTTAGGAATAGTTATGCATCGAGAAGTAGGCAAATCAAAAATGTGGAAACTTTCCCCATCACCACTGCTCTCCATTATTTCAGGAGACACACCTATTCGAAAAGAACTCACTAACATGCTCGGTTTACTTGACGAACGAATTAACATTCAAAGTAAAGAGTTTGAGATTATTTGGACAAATAGGAATGAAGAAGACGTCACCAAGAAATGCTATGAAATTATGATGCACAAAGGAGAACAATGTATTGATTGCCCTGTGAAAAAAACATT
This sequence comes from uncultured Methanosarcinales archaeon, assembly GCA_964611285.1. Taxonomy (GTDB): domain Archaea; phylum Nanobdellota; class Nanobdellia; order Woesearchaeales; family SKGA01; genus SKGA01. The sequence continues at coordinate 27,581 of CAZSZY010000007.1, read as the reverse complement.
TGAAACAGGAAAACAACAAAAACTTGTCTGCAACAACGTAGAAGTTATTTCTGAACCTGTGAAGGATAATGCAGGAGAAACCATTGCAGTCATTAACGTTTTTAAAAATAAGTGATACTATGAGTGAAATATATTTAGATAACGGCGGAACAACAAAGATTGACAAAGAAGTATTAGTAGCAATGATGCCCTATTTAGAAGAAGAATACGGCAACCCGTCTGCAATCTATAAAAAAGGAATGGATTCAAAAGATGCAATTGATCACGCGCGAGAAATAATCGCGAAAAGCATTAATGCAAACCCAGAAGAAATAATCTTTACATCCGGCGGAACAGAAAGTAATAACTTAGCAATTAAAAGCATTGCATTTACCAATAAAGATAAAGGCAATCACATCATCACCACAACAACAGAACATAAATGTGTTCTTGACAGTTGCAAGTGGCTTTCCAAACAAGGATTTGAAATTACCTACTTATCTGTTGACAACGAAGGATTTGTCAATTTAGAAGAACTCAATAAAACAATTACTGATAAAACAATACTTGTCTCTATTGCCCACGGCAATAATGAAATAGGAACAATTCAAGACCTTGCAGCAATTGGCACCGTCTGCAAAAAAAACAACGTATATTTTCATACTGACGCCTGTCAAAGTTACACCAAAACAATTCTTGATGTTGATGCACAAAACCTTGACTTAGTAACTATTAACGCACATAAAATAAATGGTCCGAAAGGAATAGGCGCGGTCTACATACGAAAAGGAACACGAATTGATGCATGGCAACATGGTGGAGATCAAGAAAATCGCAAACGAGCAGGAACAGAAAACGTACCCGCAATAGTTGGCTTTGGTAAAGCAGTAGAAATAGCAAATCAAGGCAATGTTAAACACATGGCACGACTTCGAGATTACCTTATCAAAAAACTACTTCAAATACCAGAAGTGCGACTTAATGGTCCAGCAGGAAACGAACGACTTTGCAATAACGTGAACGTTTCATTTCACAGCATAGAAGGAGAATCAATAGGAGAATTTTTAGATTTAGAACATATCTCTACCTCAACAGGTTCAGCATGTGCAGCAAAAAGTCTAGACCCTAGTCACGTGCTTACTGCAATAGGTCTTACTCATGAAGAATGCAATGGCTCATTACGACTAACACTTAGCAAATATTCAACAAAAGAAGATATTGATGCCTTATTAGAAGTCTTGCCCGGAATTGTAACACGACTTCGAGAAATATCACCAGTATGGAGGAAGAAAGAACATGTATAAGAATAGTGCGTTAATTCAAAGATTTAGATTTCCACAATTCGCAGGAGAAATAGACGATGCAGATACAGTAGGAGAAGTAGGAAACTTCAAATGCGGAGACATTATGAAAATATTTCTCAAAGTAAAAGATAACATCATAACAGATATTAAGTTTCAAACCTATGGGTGTGTTGCAGCAATCTCTTCAACAGACATGGTTTGTGAAATGGCAAAAGGAATGACGCTTGATGAAGCAGAAAAACTTACCAGCAAAGATGTTGTAAGCAAATTAGGCGAAATACCAGAAGTAAAAGTGCATTGCTCAATACTTGGAACAAA
>CAZSZY010000007.1:0-25880 GCA_964611285.1 uncultured Methanosarcinales archaeon | reverse complement strand
AAGATGTTCGAACAGCAGTTAGAAATAACGGCGGAGGATACATCAATCACGCTCTCTTTTGGCATATACTAGGAACTGGAACGAAGCTAAGTGGCGACCTAAAGGTAGCAATAGAACGAGACTTAGGAAGTGTTGAGAACTTCAAAGAAGCATTTGAAAACGCCGCAGCAACACAATTCGGAAGCGGCTGGGCGTGGCTTGTAGTAGACAGCGAAGGCAAACTTTCCGTTACCAAAACAAGTAATCAAGATAGTCCATTAACAGATGGTCTTACACCAATACTTTGTCTAGATGTCTGGGAACATGCATATTATCTCAAATACCAAAACAAACGACCAGATTACATCAAAGCATTTTGGAACGTCGTTAATTGGGATAACGTTGCAGAACTCTACGAAAACGCAACACAAGAATGAGTTTATTTTTATTAATTTTTTAATTGCTCTTTCTTAGAATAAGTAAAAATAAAAAAATAAAAATTTATGCAGTAGCAGCCAGAGTAGCTAATATATCCGGATTTGAAGCAATAAAGGCCAACCCTACAACAATTAGCACTGTTCCTAAAACAATAGTTACCCCACCAACAATAATACCAGCAAGAGCAAATCCTCGACCTTTGTATTTTTTAGGTTCCTTCTTAATTTTACTTAAACCAATTGCACTTAGTATAATACCTACAGGAGGTAGAAATACTGTGAAAAAATTTAAGAAAGGAATGAATACAATTACAAGTGGAGAAAGAGATGCAATAAATCCCCACATAGCGAGTGGATGCACTTCTTTATCCAAGCCCGATGCTTTATTTCGTTTTGTATACAATTCTGTTGCTTTATCCTGTGTAATAGGTTTATCAACAGATGTTGATGCAACCTTTTTTACTGTGGCTTTTTTCGCCGTAGTTTTTTTTGTTTTCTTTTCAGCCATAAGTATCACCTTAACTTATTTTTTCAATTTAATAGCAGTTCCAAAAACCAAGATTTCTGCTGCACCTTGCGCAATTTGACTAGTCATGAAACGCATACCAATAATCGCGTCTGCACCAAGTTCTTCAGCGTCTTTATCCATCCTTTCCATTGCCTTCTCTCTTGCTTCGCTTAAAAGATTCATGTATTGTGTGAGTTCTCCACCAACCATGTTTTTTAGGCCTGAAAGAAAGTCAGCGCCAAACCATTTTGCTCGAACACTAGTACCTCGAACAACACCAAGAACGTCAGCTATTTCTTTATTTGGAACATAATCTATTGTTGAATGTAACATTTTATCTACCTCTAAAGAGTATTTTAAGCACAGAAGTATATAAATATTAGCGTAATAATGATGAAAACAAAAATAAAAAGTAAAAACAAAGAAGATTTACTCTTCTTCTGAGAACTTCTTGATAATTTGAACGAAGTGAAAATGTTAAGAAATTACTCCTCTTCGGAAAATTTCTTTATCTCTTCGTAGTTTTCTACGATTAATTTAGCTTTGTTCTTACCAAAACTAAAAGGCCACTTGCCTTCTTCATCTTTATCACTGATGAGCTTGATCATCTTGTTTCCTTTAAATTCTCCAAATTCTACTGGCATATTATATTCACCTACTAGTTTGGGCAAAAAGATTATTTATAAGCTTTATGGCGCTTGAAAAGTGATTAAGACATATCATACCAACAAGGATTATGCTTAGAAACATCATATAAGAGAATATCTCCCGTAGATTCCTTCGTTTTAGAAGAATGAAGCTTTAGTAAGACAATATTCTTATCAGACGGATGTACACCTAAAATTTCTATTTTTCCAATAGGTGTCGACATCACATATCTTGGTTTATGAACACCCGTCATCTTTTTCGTTAAATTAGCATAAATAAAAATTCCTTCTTTGAGTGTTAATTGCATCGGTAAAGAACCAATAACAGGTCTGCACTGAAATAAATAATAAGGTCTTACACCATGAAGAGCTAGCTTTTGAAATAAATCATAAAGCACGTCAACATCATCATTAATTCCTTTGAGAAGAACTGTTTGATTGTATTGCGCAATGCCAAACGAATGTGTTAATCCTAAACTAGCTATCGATTCTTTACTTAATTCATTAGCATGTTCGAAGTGAGTACAAATATGAACTTTCTTTCCAGAAAGTTTTTCAAAGTCAACAAATAATTGGCAAAGCTCTTTAGTTATTCTTTGAGGAAAGAAACTTTGAATTTTTGTTCCAAAGCGAATTGTTGTGATGTGAGATAAACTCTCTTCATTAAGCAATTCTAAAATATTACTTATGGACTCATCTTTGAGCATTAACGAATCTCCACCAGTTAACAAAATAGCATTAATTTCTTTATGTTCTTTTAGATACGCAAGAGCTTCCTCATTTGGAAAAGTTGTTTCGTTTTTGACAGATTTTCCTTCAATAAATAAACGCTTTCTAAAACACTCCCTACAAAGACCTGCACAAACATTACTCACTAAAGCAAGAGCAGTAGGACTATATTTATGTTGCAACCCAGGAGTTTTAACATTAGTTGCTTCTCCACTAGTATCCAGAAACCCTTTTTTTGCATCTTGAAAATCAACATAAGATTCTAATTCCTCAATAGTAGGCAGAATTAATGCTCTAAGAGGATCATTTTTATCATCCTTATTAATTAATGAAAGAAAATATTCATTTGTTAAAATAGGAAATACAATTTTGTTCTTATCCGCGAAATTTTCTAATTCTTGTATTCCTACAAAATTTTTTTCTTTAAAAGTCTTTAATTTAACTACACTATCTGGTAATTTTAAGTATTGAGGTCTGTATTCTAAAACGTTCATATTCTATCACTATAGACGTTAATGAAGGCGTCTTTTTAAAGTCCCTGATTGTGGCAACCGCTACAACACCAACTTAAGAGTACAGAACCTATATGTATCGATATGGCTAAAATTACTGCCAAGCAAGAACGAGGATATCGTTTTGAACTATTAGTCTTTGAGGGACTAAAAGGCGTTTCAGGCATCTACAACCTCATGCACGACGTAGAATACCATAAAGAGCGCTACGTATATCGTCAAGCGGATTTATCTTATCAAATTGCAACACCTCAAGGACTAGAATTAGTGCTCGTTGAAGCAAAAAGTTCTCTAGGAGGACCTATTCAGAACAAACTACGATTAAAGCCAAATCAAGAACCTAAACGAGGGCAACTCATTCCTGATATTATCACCCTTGATCAAGAAATTCTCGAGCGACAACAATTTATTGGAGCAACGCAAAGCGTGGCAATCACCAATACCTACTTTGACAAGGCATTTATGGATGCTGCAAAAAAAAGAGGTATTTACGTTATTGATAGAACTGGACTTGAGCAGATGCTAAAACAACAAAAACGAAGTTATAGCAAATTAGAAGCGCATATCAACAATATTCATCTCAACGGACAAGTCAGTCAAAAAAATATTATTTATTTGAAGTAATTAGTGTTGTTTTCTTTACTACTGCGCTTTCTTATATCGTTCTTTCTCCTTTCTCTTTCTACAAAAGCTTATTGGAGGATACCACAATGGCAAATTTAGGAAAAAGTTTACTTATTGCAGGAGGAATTACTTTAGGAGCTGCAGGATTTACATTCCTTGGAGAAAAGACGCAGCCAATTAATACAGTTAAAGAATCAATAGCATTTCATAATGTTGGACCTGCACCAACCACACCAGACAATTACAAACTCTGGCATGTAGAAGTAGAAAAAGATGCAAACCTTGATGCAATCGTTAAAATCACTGACGACAGCACCACCTATATTCTCAATAAAAACTTAGGACCTGTAACAGCAAAAGAGCAACAAGAGTACTTATCAGTTGTAGGAAACATACCTGCAGAGGGAACACCAAGAGATTTCTTAGCAGCAGACATTGCATACAAACTCAATGATCAAGGTCAAGTTGAAGTTTATTTTGGCAATAAAGAAACACGACAGTACTGGCGAGTAAATGAAAACTGGACTGCGGGTGATGTTGGAGAACAAGTCGACAAATTCTTTGAGAAAATGTTTAGAGATTCAAAAAACATCTTTGAAACAAAACAGAACATCAAAGAAAAAGCCGTTGAAGGATGGAATGAAGTAGATTCATTGTACAACGAAAAAAAAGAACAATTTTCTGTAGATAGTGTGAAAACAAACTTTTGGCAAAAAATCAAAGAAAACACTATCGAAACATATGACAACATAAAGGAATGTATACACAAGAAGTAGTGGGCACTACTGCGCTTCTTCATATACACAAAAAAGAATACAATACTAACAGTATTGGAGGAAAACAAAATGGGACTTATTGGAAAAATTTTAATAGGATCTGCACTTGTTGCAGGCGGTGCAATTATTGGCACTGGTTTAGCAAAGGATAATGACTACGCAATTAAACGTAGTGGTGAAGATATCTTACTAAAAGATAAAGATACTAAAACCGAATATGTGCTAACTCGAGCTGAAGGAGATACCTACATGGGCAATGCATCTCATAACTTTAAAGGCGCATTTGTTCTAGGAGCAAAAGAAATCAATAGCGGAACTGTGAGTGCAGATTCATTACAAAAAAAATTCATAGAAACATACCAAGGAGGTAAATAAAATGACCGGACTAACTAAAGCAGCAACTAAAGACGAAGAAAAAGAAAATGTTGACCAAGGGTTTGATGTTAACTACGATCCTGGAAAAACAGAAACCATCCTTAATGAAGGCGAAGGTTTAGAAAATGAACTTCGTGTGCAAAGCAAACCATTCAAAGATAGAATGTTTGCATATGATCAACAAATTGCAGAAGGATTAGGGTTTGACTCAAATTCATTAATGGGACGAATCACCAGCGCTTACGCAAAAGTTGATAATAAAGCATTACAAAAAGTTGCAGATAAAAAACTCAAAGGATGGGTTAGCAAGTTTGATTCATTACGAACCAACATGACTAAGTTAAATACTGAAATTGAAGGCGATGCAATTTACGAACCAGCTCAAAGCATAGATGACATCCAACAAAAAAAGATGGAAATGCAAGGACTGAACGTTGGTCTTCGTTATCAATTCGAATTATCACGTGATGAAGCAGATATGTATACACAACTTGCAAGAGAATCTCAAACAGGTGTTAAGGAAAGTCAAGAAAAAATTGGCCTTATTAACAGTGAAATGGAGAAATACAAAGATAAAGATGATCCAAGTAGTAAGGCGGTTCTTTACGATCTTCGTAAACAAAAACGAGAAACCGAACGGACTCTTGAAAGAGCTCAAACTAACTTTGTTAGAACCAAACATAAAGCTGATGCGTTAATCACTGATGCTGTTGACTTGAAAGGAGAGTTGCAACAAAAAGAACTAGAACGAGGAAAGTATTCAGAGCGAGCAACACAAATAAATGGAATCATCAGTTATTTTGCAAAGAGAATTGGTAAAGAAGTTATAACAGAACCAATTATAGATGGATTTCAAGAATTTGATGGTTTAGCTAAAAACTTCGGAGTTGTTAGAAAAAGTATTCAGCAACGAAACGACATTAGATTGAGCGGCAAAAGAAATTATTTTGCTGGACAACAGAATGATATGTATGCACGAGTTAAAAAAGAGCATAATGAATTTATCACTGCAAGTCTGAACGGTGTTGATGATTTGGAAACCAGATTAGAAACTCTTTAGATTTTCTTTTTTTCTTTTTATTATTCAATTAAATAACTATGGTGAACTAGCATGAGCCTCGAAATAATCCTTGATGACGACCAAATGGATAAACAGTTTGCAGTTACTGCATCCACACATAAACGACTTATTGAAAATCATCAACTAGAACTTAAGAACGTTCCACACTACAATAAACTAGAAGATGCCATTAAAGAAACCATTATTCTTTACACAGGAACATTTAGTGCAGTAAAAGAAATCCTTCGAGGTTCAAGTGTTGTTAATAGCATCAAACAAAAAGATATTCTTGCCAGTGCTATTGCAAGCAAAGGAGCGGCCATGTACTTCGGTGCAAAAACGGGCGCAATAGGTACGGGCAAAGGAAAACGAGAAGATGATGAAATAGATTTTGGTAATGAAGATAAAGCAATTGCAAGTAGCATCAACTTACTCACCAACACTGCAAAAGATTCAACAAGGTTCACATCGCTTTCTGAAGCAGTAAAAACTGGTTATGATGCGCTTGCTAAAACATCTGGCCAAGCAGCGTTTATTGCAAATAACTACTTAGCAAACTCCATCAAAGTAAAGTCTGCCTATTTTACATTTGAGGGTTTAGAAACACACGACATTCAACCTAAAACAAAGAAGAAACAACAAGTAGAAGAAAACGGCGAAGATAAGTTTGTCAAAGATCCTGTTCGCATAAAAATCACTAAACCTGTTCGTCGTAAAGACATTCAAGGAAACAAATCAGCTCTTGATGCAATCGATGCAATTGTTGATAAAAATATGGCATATGATTTGGCCGCAAGAGAAAACCCTGAAGCAGATGAAGGATTCCAACAAATTTCACTTATCTACGGACCTAGTGGAACAGGAAAGTCAATGGTTGTTGAATATGCAGGAACTAAGTCACAACAAATAGCAGAAAAACAAGGCATTCCTTTTGAAATTGTAAAACTACAATATAACACGAGTTGGCAAGATGGACACGTACAAATTCTTCGACATCAACTTAATTACATTACACAACCAGATAAAATACGACTAGTAATTATGGAAGAAGCAGATAGAGACTTAACTGCAAGAGCAAAAACAAATAGCGAAACACAAAAAAAAGTTATTGGTGAATTTTTAGACTTAAGCAATCAAACGGCATATGCTAACCATCACAACTACGCAATTCTACTTGTTTCAAACATTCCAGGAGAAATAGATCCTGCAATTAGAAGACGTGCTCGAGAAGCAACCTATGAATGCAGAGGACCAGAAACAAAAGAAGAAAAATTAATTGTCTTAAAAAATAATCTTGGAAATAGAATCAAAGAAGGATACGTTCAAGTAAAAGACTGGAACGCAATTGGAGACCTGGCCATGGAGTTAAATTTGATGGGAAGTGATTTACGAGATACAAGTAAACTTGTTAAAAAATATATTAGTTCAGGTAAACGACCTGCAAATTATCACGGTATGAGTCTTGATAAAAAAAAACAAATTATCAAAGACAATAGAAACTCTATTACTGATAAGGATTTCAAGAATTTCATGTATCAAATAGGTACTGCTGAAAAAAGACTAACCGATGCAGATAAATTATTTAGAATGGACTAAAATGTTACCAAAAGACTGGATGCAAACACCTGAAGGAAAAGAACTTTGGGACAAACTTTTTAGTAGTTCGCAAAAGAAAAAAGAAGTACAAAAAAATAATTATATTCCTCTTGTTAGAACATCAGTTCCATCAACTCATAAATCAGTTTCTCAAAACATTCTTCCTGTTTCAACAACAAGTATTGATAGTTTGATTGCAGAAGATGCGGGCATGGGAAAAATGCCAGCACAAACAATTGAACCTGAGAAAAAATCAACACTTGCCAATTTAAAATCAGTTGAGCTAAGAGATATTGCAACATATTTCAAAGCAAAAGGCGTTGTTGGCGAAGAAAGTTTAGTGACAGGAATTTATCTCGCGCTTTCAAATAACATTTCTTTTGGTGTTGAAGGATATAGTGGTTCAGGTAAAACATTCTTAGTTGATAAACTCATTAACTTAGTTAAAGAAGAGGATTTGTATCGTGCAGAACTTTCTTCCAAAACAGCAATGTTTTATGATGCGCACATTATCAACGGAGCAAATTTGATTTATATTCCTGAACTTCAAAAAGCATTGCAAGATAGAAATTCTCCTGTTACTGAAATAATTAAAAATATTACTGAAGGAAAAGATGCAAAGCGAATAGTTACATCCAAAAATCAAATGGGTAGTGAAGAGTTTGTTATTGACAAAGGTAAAACAATAGTTTATACCCTGGCATTAGAAAATTCATTTAAAAAAGATAATGAAGCTGCACGACGGTTTATGAGATTTATTACGGACTCAACACCAGAACATTTTGAAGAAATTATAAGTTATAAAGCTCAAGGACGAGGCAACCTTCTTAAAAGCAAACATGATGAAGAACTTACTACTCGACTTGGCAATCATCTTAACGCTCTACGCAATCTCTCGGTGCAGGTGATTGACCCGTTTGCAGAGTATCTCCAAGCGTTCATCCCAAAAACGCAGAAATCAGTTGGTTATATTGACCACTACTACAACTTGGTTGACGCCTGCACTCGTTTTCATTTCCAAAATAGAGAACACTTCGTTGTTGATAATCAAGATTATTTACTTGCAAACCTTGAAGATCACTACCAGGTACATGCAATTTATTATAACGAATTTATCAAAACACTAGATGACTTAGCACAAGAAGGGGAAAGTAAATATCGAGAAGAAAATATTGATTGGAAAAAATGCTTCGAGCAAGGCAGAGAACAATTGTATCAAAATAGTACACTCCAAGAAGTTGTAAAAGATAATCCTGCTCTTTTAAAGAACTGGGAGATTCGTCAAGTTGGTCAAGGCAGTATCCACGCAAAAGATTATAAAACTGGCGAGTTTTCCGTTCTTGTAGACAATATAACTCTTGATGAAAAATGATACGATTTCCAGAAATATGGGAGAAATACAAACGAGGCAATCTGAAAAAGCTTGAGCCAGAAACACTTTTTAAGCAAGAAGAAACAGGGTTTAGTGATTTAGATTCTTCTGGAAGCAGAATCACACTTATTAGTTCTTTTGATGACAAACCAATAGAACAAGAAATTTGCCGGGAATTTAAAAAAACAACTCCTGACTTTGAGAAACTAGAAGCAATACTTTCAAAAATAGAACCAGTAGAAGAAAGTATGCAAGCTTCAGTAAATAACGTTAGTTTACACGGGCATTTTATTCGTGCCATTCGTGTTGGTGATGAGTATGATTCTCTTATCACACTTCTTGAAGAAAATAACTATAAACAATTTAATGATGGATACACTCTTCTAGAAAAAGGAGTGACAGCAGAATACCTTAAAGAAATGAGAGCAAAAACTGACGCGAGCCACGAAGCAGTGGTTGATTTGCACGACATTACAAAACGGCGAGAAATTACTGATGAAATTCTTACAATACATAAAAATCGTGTAAAAACATATAGCACACAAAGACATCAAATAAATAAAATTAAAGCAGAAATACAAACAATAAAAAATAACTATCTAAATTGCTCATTTGATAAACAAGGGAAACGAGATATACGCCAATTACAAAAACGCATCAATAACTTTTGGGGCAAAGGTCTCACCAAAGAAGCAGATGCAATAAACTTTAAAGAAGGAAAAGAAGAATTGCAGAAACTATATGACGAACTTCAGACCGCAAGAAAAAATCCAAAAAACTCCGAACTCCAGCGAAGACTTGATTACCACGTAAAAAAAGCAGAAGTAGAATTTATCCCAGTTAATGAAAATCAAGTAGTTTTAGAACAAAAACATCAAATAGAAGAACCACACAATCCATTATTTGAAAAAGAAGACGACCGACAATTCACAGCATATTCATTATCTATGCACGTATTTTCTATTGGTTATCCAAAAAGTTTTCAATACTTTCCTTTACGAAGTAGTTTAGTGGGGCGGATGAGTTGGGATAGACGATTTGAGCAGTTCAACAAACAAATTAAAGAATTAGTAATTACAAAAAATGCAGTACCGCTTGCTACTGAAGATAAACAATATCTAAAATCACTTGCAGAAGGAATGTATTTAGCCACTCAAAAACCAGAACCTAATTTTCCTGTACAAACAGCAAAGAAAACTTACGAAACACTGCAACTACTCATTTCTTAGCAGCATCCCAAAGAAGCGAGAAGTAATGCTTGTAACTCTCAGCTACTTGTTTATTTTTAACAACAACACAAATAATTGGTTTTTGCCAAAGCGTAATCATAATTTCTTCACCACAAACCCACGTAGATACTTGAGAGTCAAATGATTCAGGTAAGAATTTTGTTTCAGTAAGCTTCATCTTGTTAAGTACTTTCATTCGCTCTTTAGCGTCATGATTATAAATATGAAGCATTTTAATCTTTTTTTCAATTCGTTCTTTGTGAAAATGAGGAATTTTAGTTCTAACAATATCAGGAACAGTGTTAGGAATACCATATACGCGAAGGTCATCTTTGTATTTTAGAAACCCATACATGGCGTTAAACAAACCTTGTAAACCTTCAACAACATAAGACTCGCCCTTTTTTTCTGAAAGACGTCTTGAAAGTTCTAGTTGAGGAAGAATTGCCGTTAGCCGGTTTTCTTTTTCCTTAAGAATATTCATTAAAGCATTTGGCTCCACTGCTTCATAATAGGAAACTTTTTCTTTTTGCATATAGGTTGCAAGACCCCGAAAAACAAGCTTTTTTAGAGCATCATAAATGTTAGCGCGATGTAATTTTGTCGTGTCAGCAACCTTTGTAACCGTAGAAACACCGTCATGAAGGAGTGCTAAGTAGATTTTAGCCTCGCTTCGGCTCAGACCAATACTTGCCAAAATATCTTCATTCATTTATAAATAACCCCTCTTATAATATACACAATACAGCAAACATATATAAAGGTTACTTCTCCTCTCTACTAGTAAGTAGTACTCTTGGGGGATTGTACATGAACAGCACATTTGAAGCAATACAAAATGCAGGAAAAATCCAAGAAAGAAAGATTGCCGCGCTGGAACGTGGTTTTGATCCAAACAATCCAAAAAAGTACAACATTCTTTTCATAGGCGATGGAGGCATTACTGGCCAAGGCCTGAACTTCATTGCAAGTAACCTTGACAAATTCTTATTTGATATAGACAATATATACATTGCTGGCAGACATAAAGAAGGAAGCACTCAGCACAGAAAACACATTGTAAACAATGCACAACAAGTTGCAAGAGTAAGTAACAAGCACGTAAATATTGTATCAAAACAAACTGAAGAGCTTAGTGATTTACTTCACGACGATAAATCAGATATCGTATTTTTTACACTTGATGCAAATAGTAAAGATGAATATGACCGAAGCAAACTTTCGGCAAACAACATTTCATTAGTTGAGCAAATAGCGCCGTACATTGATCCAAGCTTTGCAGGAAATTTTAACTTTGTTTCTAATCTTCCAGCAATACTTGCAGCTAAAGCATCAGAACTATTCCCTATAGACGCACGTCAAATAACTGCAAATATACCTTTAGATTTGCTTCGTGCAGAATCTTTTTTACATCAAAACTTTATCTACAAAGAAGAAGATTTCTCAGGATTTGAATTAGCAATGGCAGGATTTCATGATCAGATGATACCACTTCTAAAACATTCCAGAATTCTCACAGGACACAATGTCAGTAAAAAAGAGATACAACAGAATTTCAAAAGATTTGATGAATATCTTAAACAATTTGCAAATCTTGAGCACCATCTAAGAACATTTGTCGGTGGTAATGCTGCGCAGTCATATGAACTAGATAACAAATACTTAGAAGCAAAAGGTTACACAAGACAACAAGGAGCAACCATCACACCAACAGGTGCAGGCATACTTCGTCTTACTGAAGCAATCATCAATAGAGAAAAAACAATAGTTGGCATTCCTAAAGAAATAAATGGAACTTGGTATTATGTTCACCTACCAGTTGATTTTAAAAGAGGATATGCAGAGGAAGATACTGAAATAACTAATAACTTTACAACAGAAGAGAAAAATCTCATTACAAGCGTTATTACTACTCCACCAATCACAGGTCTTCCTAAATCATTAAACACTATTATTGCAGAAACAGAGACAAGTATTGGAAATAACATCTTTGTTAGACCTCCTCAAGCAACAACAACAGAACTTGAAGAAAAATTTGGAAGAGCAACATCTGCTCGCAGATATCTTGACGAGGCAACTAAAAAAGACCTGCGAGAAGAAGATCTTATTAGAATATTACAGAACAACTTTAATGTGGAACTGGGACTAATTTCAGATCATCATCCGCATTCATTTTATTTTTTCAAATACGAAAACTCATTACAGCCAACAACTGCAAGAAGCTATCAAGTTCATCTTGGAGATATGAATTACGATGAGCAAAGAAAATTACTAGACAGAACTACAATTACAAAAATACAAAACAACAAAGAACATGTGTTTGTTGCAGCAACAAGTAAAAGCAAGCAAAAAAAAGATATTACTGCAAGGATACAAAGCTTTCAGAAAAATAATGGCAATCAAGAAAAAGATATTCTCACATATGACCGAGAAAAACCATATTTTATTGAAGATATGATTACACAAGACAGAAATATTGTTGTTCTGGCAAACATTGGTTCTGAGCAACTTATTGAAAGTTTTGATAAAAAAGGAAGACAACAACTCAACATTCTTGCTCCAGACAACATATATGGTCTGGCAGAATTCAAAGGAGAAATACTGTTAATAGGAAGTGAGAATATCTATCAATTAGAACGTAACAAAATAGTTCCTATAGCGCCAAACTTGAATGGAAATGAATTTGAAATTATTGAAGATAAAAACCTCATACTTACAACTAACGCTTATGAAACAAACATTGTGAATCTAAAAACGGGAAAAATAGTCACCTACGATACCACCAATAATATTGGTAGCTTCATATCTGATAAAAAAGCAATACAATTAGTAACTCAAGACGACGATGGTTTTGTTATTAGAGACTTTAAAAATATGGAAAGACTATTTTCTAAAGAGGGGGTAGAGCGATTCTTACGAGAAAGTCATCTCACAAATCCGTGGAAAGCATTTATCCCAATAAAAGATGTTCTTGTTACGTTTCATGACAACAAAGTGTATGCCACAAGCCATAAAGAACATAGCAAACCATATACTGCAAAACTAACAGACATAAAAGACTTCAGTAAATTTGGAGGGTTCTTTGAAAAATGAATAAACCACTATTTGTTACAACAAAAAAATTAAAGAACACGCGTGAAGAAAATCAAGATGAAATATACTTAGATACAAGAAAAGGAATACTTCTTGTTGCAGATGGTATGGGTGGGAAAAATCACTCCAGAGGCCGACAGATAAGTTGGCTTGCTGTTGATAGAATGAAAGATTTTCTTGCTGAGAATTATGATATGCTTAAAACCGGCTTACTGCAGGAAAACGAGATTTCTGAATGGTTAAGAAAAAGTGTTATGAAAACTAATGACTATATCTGCGATATTGCGACAACAGAGAGTTTCAAAAATGGCGGAACAACGCTTGAAGCAATGCATTTACATAACAATATATTACACTATACACATGTTGGCGATAGTACTACATTTATTATCAAACCACATGATAGAAATAAGGGCCTAATTGGTTCTATTGAAAAACTAGCAGAAGAACATAATTCTTTGCCCGAAAGTCCTATCGGGCATATTGAAAAATACATTGGCATGAATGATTTAAGATCTGAAGATGTTGACTTAAAGAAAATACCTCTTCAAAAATACGACATTATTTTCTCCTGTACAGATGGAGTAACAAAACCATTAACACAAGGAGACCTCTTAGAAGTATTTACTACAGAAAGCATAAGATATGCGCCAATAGCAATTATGAGAAGAATTTTACAGCCAGTACAACGAAAAGAAGAATTAGAAGAAAAAGAATTAGGACAAACAATCAAGAATTACATGGGCGATAACGCATCATTCATTATTTATCAGGCAGGGGAATAAATATGAGCAAAAACGGACAAACATTCAACAGGATTGAAAGACAATTAGAATTAATTATTGCAGAAATCAATAAAACGTCTTCATTTGATCTAGAGAAAACTGCAGTAGGTGTAAGACATATTGCAGGCGAAGCAAAAATTATTCTATATGGACAAGATAAAGATAATAATGAAGTGTTTATCAAATTTCCATTTCCCTTAGATAAAAGAATCAATAAAAGACAAGCAGAAAGAGTTCATTACCTTCAAAAAAAGATTGGCGAGAATAAAAAATTATTCAGATTAGCAAGAACAGAACCACTAGAAATTGCAGGTCTTAAAGCAGTGGTAACAGAAAAAGGAATAATGAGTTTAAAAGACGTTCTAGATGATGAAAATTTTGCAAAGAAAGAGAAAATTGAAACTGCGTACGTCGCAATCACACATTCAATAAGAGGAATGGAAATACTTCACAACTATCAAATTCTTGTCTGTGACTTTAAGGACAGTAATGTTGTTCGTTTTTCAGATGGCGAATGGATGATAGTTGATTCAGAGAGTTTTAAACCAATCAATGCTGATTTTTATGATGAGAGTGTTATAGCAAAAGGATATTTTTCTTCATCAGGAAGAACAACTGAAAACTATCTTGATTGGAATGTTAACAAAGATGAACTCAAATTAACAGAGTTATCTGACAGATTTGGACCGGGAGCAACACTATTCAAAGCATACTTTGGACATACTCCTGAAGTAATTCTGGCTTTGGAAAACAAAAACAAAAAAGAAAAGGAAAAAGAAGAAGCAATTGAATTCATTCTAAGAAAAATTGAAGAAGTAAAAAATCCCGTTCACAAATATTTCATGCAAAGGACAATGGGAGAAGTCTTAAATAACAACATTTTGCCAACTGAAAGAAAATATTTTGAATTTAGATTTAATCACACAGAAGAGGCAAGACAAATTCTAGAAAAAAATGAAGTTATTTATTTTGAAAAAGATTTAGAACATCCAGATTATCAAGAGTTTCTTCGTTCTGCACAAGAATTCAAAACAGCAGTAACTGAAGCCAGTAAAAAACCAACAGGACTTGAAGGAACATTAAGTCTGGAAGGCGCCGATAAAATCAGAAGCACCTATCATAATTTCTTAACTTGGTATGCTAATGAAAGTGTGCACCCAATCCCTCAAAGTCAAGAAGTAAAAGAAGAAATTGAAACAATAAGAGAAACAGTAATACAAGATGAATCAGCCAAGCTAAAAGAGTATCTACAAGCCAACAGAAAAAAACTAGAAAATAAGAAAATTGCTGGACCTCTTTGGGAAATATTTTCTAAATCAATGATACTTGGGCTTAATGAGAACGAAGAGATGTACTCGTTACAAGATATCAAAAATCCAAAAGAAGAATACATTAACTCAACAAAGAGTTTAATTGACAGAATTAAAAGAATTTAGGCACTAACATGATTGAAAATCTTGCCGATAAGGTCAAACAAATTGTAGAAGAACGAATACGTGAAGAAGAAAGAAGACTGCAAAAAGTCAAAAACCGAGAAGCTCTTGAAAGAGCAAAACCAAAATTTCTTACAGGATTAAAATTTCTTGGAGCTACCGCTTTACTTGGAGGGGCTCTTGTTCTAGGAAGTCTACTCATCAACCAAATACCCGAACCAACTTACAGCAACAAAACTGAACGAAAAGAAAGCATAATTCAAGATCTTCGAGCAGACAACGCATCATATACTCGATCCATTAAAAATGGACAAGAAAAAAATAATAACTTGAAGCTAGCAAACAATCAACTAGAACAAAAACTTGAAACAAAAAGAAAACAAAGAAACATCTTTGGAAATGTTAAGAACGGATATCAATCGAAAGCCACTACAACACAAACACCAAGCTCAAACAACCAAAATAAAGTTCCAGAAACAACTTTTAATCAAGGAAAATTAAACCAAGATAAACAAGAGACACAAACAACTACGTCAACAAAAGCACAAACCCAGAGAAATACTCAACAAAAAAAACAAGAATCTATTGAAAAAATAATTGAAGAAAAACCAGTCATGTACAAATTGAGGATGGGGGGAGATGGACATGTTGGAACAAAAGTCGTAATCTGGAAAGATGAAAAACCATTTAGACAAGCAACTATTGGAGAAGATGGTTATATTATTATGTTTTCACATCCTGAGAAATATTTCATAGCAGATAGTATTACAGGATCTCTTCAAGGATATGCTACAATAAATACAGGCAAGTTCAATATTCCTGAAGATGATAACATGTTTGATTTTTATTTAAGAACCAATACAGAACAAAAAGAACATGATGCATATATGGAGCAAATTGGCAGGCAATTGGTTGAAGATAATAAAAGTAATAGAACAAAAAGAAAAGAAGCTCGAGAAAATAAAGAACTAAATCAACAAAACAATCAAACTAACCAAACATCAAGAACATCTAATCGCCAAAAGCAAACAAACAATAATCCACAAACAGAACTTACTGATTTAGAAAAGCGAATACAAAATCAAGGGCTAACTCCTTGGCCACAGAATAAACCGATGCAAGGACCTGAATGGGAAGCATGGAAAAAGAAAACAATGGAAGGCGTTAGAAATGACCATGTTGAAAAAACGTACAACAGGTATAAACGAATGGAATATACTAGTAATAGAAATGGCCGAAAGATTATGAAAAAAGCTGATTATACATTAACAGCGCCAGAATATGTTAAAAGAGGAGAAGTTCTCGTTATTCCTGCAGGAACCAGAATCAAAGGAGAAGAAAACTTCGAATTTATCGTTGAGAGGGGGGGTTCTTTAGAAATAAAAGGAACAGCGGCAATACCAGTCACATTATCTTCAAATGGAACTTGGGAAGGACTTACATTCATAAATTCACAAGGAAACAAAATAAGTAATTGTATTATCGCTAACGTTCAAGATTATGATCTTGGAGAAGGAGGAGCAATTACTGCAAAAGGATCACAAATAGAATTTAATAATGTTGATATTATTAAAGCATATTCTGATGATAACGGAGGAAGTATCAGAGCGGAAAACTCTATTTTAGTTTTTAAAAATGGAAAATTAGATGGTGGACAAGCAAAAAATAAAGGCGGAAACATCTATTTAGTAAACACATCTATGGATATTATCAGTTCAGAAGTTATTAATGGAAAAGCAACAGATGGAGGAAATATCTACGTGTATAATTCAAAAGGAGAAACACAGGAAGGAATATTCAAGTATCCATTATTTATTGATAGAAGTCAAATAAATTATGGAACTGCAACAAATAAAGGAGGAGGGGTTTTCGTTGATTACGCTTTAATAGAACTGCAAAAGACAACAGCAACAACCAACAAAGCAAGATACGGTGGCGGCCTTTATGGACGAAGTAGCATTTATAATATCATTAAAGGAAGTAATTTTTCTAGAAATCAAGCAACAATTGCGGGCGGAGGAGCCTATTTTGAAGATATGAATATTGACGATCAAAAATTAAGAAAAGCATTTACAAACAATAGACCAAATAATGTGATAATTAAATGAGATACAATAACTGGGTAAAAAAATATTTACTGTATGGCGCCCTAGGCGTAGGATTCTACCTCTGCGGAAAATATGTTGCATCTAGACTACCAAATGATGAACAAAAAGCAACATTTACTATACAAAAAGAAGAAATTCAAAAATTAAAATCGACTGTCAAACAGCAAAAATCACAATACCGAATTATCCAAAATGACCAATCGAATTTGCTGGGCGAACAAGATGATTTAGAAACAAAACTTTCAAAATACGAATAAAATGAAACAAGCAAATAAATTACTATCAATCATCACAGGGACAGCACTACTTCTTGGAACTAGTTGTAACCAACGAATGTATCAGCAAGGAGTAGTTCAAGGAACGCCGAAAAACATGGAAAATAAAACTCGTTTAGAACTTTTAGAAGGAGTAGAACTTGCATTTGGTGGTGAGCAAACATCGTTTGCAATTGAAGATGTTACTAGAATAGATCATAACTACACAGGCAAAGTTGCCGGATTTAGTTTTTACAAAAAACATTTTCACATTGGAACGAGTTATCTTTTTCCTGCAGAAAAAATAATAACCAACCAAGATGATTATTGGCTTATAGACAAAAAACCTGACGAAACAAACAACATGGATTTGCGCGAACGTGTTGATATAAAAGCCAACCTTGTTTCTTATCCTGCAATTCATCTTAGCTACAACTTAGCATATGGCAAAAATAGCAATATTAGTCTTGGGATGGGGTATAGACCTTTGTTTGTTGAAAAAACAGGAACCTCTGAGCAATACCGGATTGAAGACAAAATCATAGACGGATATTGGGAAGAAATAGAACATAAAATTAAATCAGAATCTATTAATCAACAAGAAGATAAATCAGCAATTTATTTCAGAGTAGCAAATAATTTCAGCTATATCGGGATCTGGACTGAAATGGGATTTGGTGTTAATCCTGAAGCAGGATATATGATGAGAATTGGTGCAACACTAAACATTCCTCTCAAACAACAAAAAAAACTTTTAACAAAATAAAATGACTGACAACATCGCCGGTAAAGTTAGAGAAATTCTGCTTGAACGAGAAAACAATGGTGAAGAAAGTATAAAACCATTCATTATTGCAGATAATATTTATTTATTAAAAACAATTATAGAAAAAGCACCACAAGGATATGAGGGTTATGAGAAAAAAGTCGGTTTTGATAATCTTAACAAAGGAATACAATCTTTAGAAGAAGAAAAATATATAACTGCAGAAGAATATTTTAACAAAAGCATTGAGACAACAAAAACACCTAGGTTTCAAGAATTTCCTGCACATAACGTGTTAATTGTTGCTCAAGCATTACTAGGTCTTTCTATGATTAATAGACACAATAATGAACTTGGAAAAGCAACAAGAAGAATTTCTCGAGCGTACCACCGCTACCCTGCAAAGGAGTACTTACTCATAAAAGGAGATCTCTTTTTAGAAAGAGGCAGAAATATGAAAGCACAAATTGCATATATAAAAGCAATTCAAAAAAATCCTGAAAATGCTCATGCATATAATGGTGTGGGTGTTCTACAATCACGAATGAATACCTATACAAGTAAAAAACAAGCAATGCATTTATTTGAAGAAGCACTCAAATACGAACCTGAAAACAAAATATTTCAACGCAACAAAGAAATCTGTTTGAGTAAAATAGAAAATGATTAAAAATTAAAAATGACTACCATAAATATAATATCACAGGAAGAAGAAGACAACCAAGAAGCATGTTTTTTTGAGCACCAAACTTGCTCGCTAGGATTCCTAAACTTGATGCGGTAAGAAGAATAAGAATTCCTTGTAGTCCTGAAAGAAGAAAGACAATGAGTGTTAAAAATATAATAACGCCCCACACTAATTTCTGATAATTAACTTTTGGCAAAAAGACTGCAAGTTTTCTAGAAAGCTTAATACCAATAATAGATGCTATTCCTCCAACCATCAAAAGTACAAAAACAAAAACAAGGAGCTGATTTCCAGTAATTGTACCCAATAATTCTTTCACACCAACTATTGCGCCATTTCTTGCTTTTCCTAAGACCATCATGGTGACAAGAGAAAATGAAAAGTTCACCGTATTAATTCCACCTACAAGCAAAAGATATTCTGCAGGAGTTTTTTCTTTAAGTGTGGTGCTTGCAACAAGTGCTGCTTGACTACTACCAAAGCCAGGTAGAAATGACGCGAGCATGCCAACAAACGTTGCTCTTAATGTTACCCCCTCCAAAGTTTTTTGTTTAATTGGAATAGTAGTTTTTGATAAACGTTGCACGGGCATGACGCTTGCCGTTGCTAAACTATACAGTAGAGTACTTGTTCCAAAAAGACCTGAGAGAAGAGGAAGAAGAATTTGCTTTTGACTGACAAGCGAGAAACATGTTAAACCAAGAAGACCTGCAGCTAGAAAGAAGAACGAATTTCTAAAGAGTTTTTTTGAGAGAAAAATAAGTATAATAACAATTCCTAAAAGGGCTTTTCCAATATAGGGAGAAATTACTGCTTGCACTGGCGCGAGAACTTTAATGCCAATAGGTATGAATAAAATAGTGAGAAAGAGCGCAGCAAGTGAACCTAAAATTGTGTAGGTAATCGCTAAGTGCCCTTTTCCTTGCATTAAAAGTTGGTGACCTGGAAGTACACCTACTACCATGGACTCATCAGGAGCGCCAAGATAGATGGAGGGAATGCTGTCCAAGAAAGAATGCGTGAGCGCCAAGCTAACAATGAATATTGCAATGAGAAATGGTGAAATGCCCGAGAAAACTGCAATAGATGAAACAACCACTGCAGTAATAAGATTTACGTGAATACCTGGAATAAGGCCTGTGAAAATGCCTGCAGAAATACCTGCAAGTATTGCTAATAAGTAGGGAAGGAACATAGTAGAAAACTGTTAAAAGTCATTCAAATAGTTTTCAGAGAGAAACCCGGAAAGTTTTCGGAAGAAACAGACAATATACCACTAGTAAAGGACGAAACATTTATAAATGAAAGTCCATTTAGCAACATAATGTCTGGCATAAACAAATTAATCGATCGAATAACCAATAAAATGGAATTAGAGAGATTAAAAGGCGAAAACGCGGCACAAGCAGAAGAACTAAGCCATAAAAAAGAAGCACTAGGTTCATTAGCTCGACTTGCAAAAGCAATTGTTCAATCACCAGAATATCTTAAAGAACAAATTCCAAATTCATACACATTTTTTAGACCAACTGACCAAGTTGGAGGAGACTTCTTTTGGTGCGAAAAAACAGCTACAAATGAACACATGATCATAGTAGCAGATTGTACAGGACATGGTCTTGAAGGAAGTGGTATGGCAATAGCTGCTAACCTTTATTTGAATCAATTTGTTCTGCCAGAACCAGATATTTTTTCTGAAGAATTTAAACAAAATCCATCAGCTGTAGAAAAAAATCATGTCTATCCAGAACCACATCAAGTAATAAGTTATTTAGATTATTACGTTGACCAAGACATAAACAATGTTAATAGACCAGGCACTGAAAAATCATATAACACGCTCGAACTACAAGTTATCAGATATAATCATGCTAAACAAATTATAGAAATTTCTGGTTCTAAAAGCGATATAATTATTTACAGACATGAAGAAAACAAAATTTATGTAATTAAAGGTAACAGCGATCCAGTTGGTGCGAATGAAGAAGGAACCTTTTGGAATACATTCACACAACATAAAGCATTTCTCGAAGCAGGAGATCAATTCTATGCGAACTCAGATGGAGTTCCCGACCTACAAACGCCGCCCGAACAAGGTTCTAAAAGATTAACAACAGCAGGGTTTCATAAAATAATTACTGAAACATCACCATATGAAATGGATGTAGAAGGACCGATGGTTGTTGATAAACTTAAAGAATTCTCAGGAAACTTTGCAGGAGCAAAAGATGACATTTCTTTACTCATCGTTGAAATACCAGACAACGCACAAATTCCTGAACGTGGACAAGTAGGAAAAGAATGGCTTTTAACACTAAATCCCGAAACAAACACATATGGCCCATGTGGCGCAAAAATAAAAACATATGATTGCGTAGCTATTGCTGAAGGAAAAAAAGTAAAAGGAAATAAACTTAATTACTAAGCATGCTAGTTAATTAAACCATTTAGCAAATAAATTTCTAATCCATTTCGCAACTGCACTTGGCTCATTACCACCTGCAATGGTCGTTGAATCAACAGTATCTAATTTCTTATCGACAGAATAACCGAATTCTTTTGCTTGATCTTTAGGAACGTGGTCAAAATTCCATTTTACAATGGGATCCTCTTCTAAAACTTCAGTCAAATCCAAAAATTCTATATCACTTGCATACATAGCAACATCTTTAGGAATTTCTTCAACAACAACCAAGTCATTAATACTGTCGGTATGAGTAATTCTAATAATAACGCGAGTAACATAAGCAATTTCGCCTTCTTCGTTAGTTACTTCAAAGACTTTCAATTCTTTTTCAATAAGAGGCGTATCATCCAGCTTTTTAATTTCTTTTAAAGCCATAGCAACTTTATCGTTTACGTCTTTTAGTTCCTCAAGTTTATCATTAGTAACATCTTGCGTTAAAGTTTTTTCTTCAATTAACTTTACCGTATATTTTTCTGAATCAATATCACCAGAAGAAAAACCTAATTGCTCTGTAAGCAAAGCAACTTCATCTTTAGTTATCTCTTTAGGAAGAGGAGGGATCACTCGATCAGTTAATAAGTCAACAATTTCCGCTGCAGCATCTGCAGAGAGAAAACCCGAAATAACACCAATGAGTCCTTCAGGAAATTGAGATGCATTAACATCCATCGCTAAGGAATTTGTAATAGATTGAGGCATGCCGTTGGCATCAAGATAATTAATATTAATAAAAAAATCATGATTACCAGCAGGAAGCAGTTCAGGGAGAGGAACAACTTCTTTAATAGTAATAACTTCATCCATTTTTTCGTTTGTGGAAAAAGATTGTACCTCATAATCAATAAGTTGTGATAATAACTCATTCTTAGTATCAATATCAATAGACTCTAGAACAACATTTGGTGCGAGCTCAGTGACAATAATTAACTCACCACCACCAGAAATTTCAAGCTCTGCTAGCTCGCCAGTATCTAAACCATTAATTGTGAATGTTACATCGTCTGCTAAAACAGTAGGTAGTAATAGGATAGAAAAGATAAGTACGATAGATAATAATAAAGTATTTTTTAGTTTCATAACGCGTCCCCCAACGAGTAATACAAGAAATCTTATTTATAAATATTACTAAAAATAAAGCTCATTAAGTGTTTTTAAAGTGTTTTATAAGGCCAAAAGCAAGAATGCAACGAGATTTACCACCCAATGAAATAAGATGGGACGAATCAAGTTTAACTTTCTCGCATCACATTTTACCATTTTAGCAGCAACAAGTGAAAAGAAATAAAGCCCCGCAAAATAAAGCAACATAGTAATTACGCCCGGACCAACATACGCACCGTTTCCAGTAAAATGATTGAAGAGAAACAACAAACCAGTAAAATGAATGATTGAAAAAACAAGTGCTTGTAAATGTAAAGCTAATTTTTTTGAAAACGCTTGTTGCGCTAAACCGTAAATAATACCTCTGAATAATAATTCTTCACTAAACGCAACAAATAACGTAAAGAATAATAACACTACAAAACTAGATGAAAATAAGAAAGGTAAAGGTTCGCCAAGAGCAAAGAAGACCACGCCAAACCCAAGACCTAAAAGAAGCGTGAACACTATTTTTTTAACACTCGGCCACACTCGACAATATTTCTGTGCAAAAAAACGAGTAACTAATAGCGCAACTAGTCCAATAACTATTGGTTGAACAAAATTAAATATTTCTTGAGAAATAATGGAAAGACGAAGCAATAAAAGATTTACAATTAATACTGATTGATAAGAACCAATAGCAATAGTTACAGCAAGTAAATAATCATCTCTTCTCTCTTTTTTTGCATGTTCTTTGTACAAAGCTACTGCAAAAATAACTAATAGAAGAATTGCAACACTTGCGACTTTAAGAGAGTTTAGCGTTGTTTGAAACATTAAAATTATCGGTAAGATAAGAATGAAAAAATTCCAAAAAAGAACTCCTGCGTTGTTAAATAATTTTACAATGACATGAGAAACCAAATAAGACACAATATGATAAGCAAGGTAAACAAACCCTCCAACATAAAATAAGAACTCCAATAAGAAAAGTATCACGAAAATGATAGCACCAATTATCTGTCCTTCTGCAAAGAAAAAACTAATTGCTTGAAAGTGATATATAGTAGATGACGCGAAATAATTCCAAATATAAAGCCCAAAATACATCAAACTACCCATAAAAAGCAAGGTAAGCATAGGTCTTTCATAGTGAAGTTTTAAGACAAAAATCAGTGAAACAATTAACAATCCTAGAAAACCAAAAAAGAGCCAGTTTATTGAAAGAGATGAAGAAATGGTTGTCGTGATAAAGTCCACTCCTTGAATTCCCGAAACAGAAATAATCTTTTGCTTGACCCAAGGAGCTAGTAAAAATAACAACGAAGAAAAGAAGAAAAAGACAATTCCTTCTTCAACAAACCTTTGTTTCAGAAGATTATTCATATTTACATTAGTAATGAAAGTATAGAGTAAAATGATTGGCAGAATAATAAGAAATAAAACACCAATAGTACTAAATATGTACGTTAGTGAAGTAATAATTGTTTGGAACACGGAAGCTGCGCTTTCTTGCGCAATCAACGCAATTATGGGCTGATGTAAAGCGCCCGCAGTATCGCCTAAATAATTAAGATAAAAAGGATCAATTTTCATGAATCCAGAAATGTAGGGTAAGAAAAACGTTGCTAAATCACTTAAGAAATGAAAAATAAGTAATATCCCAAAACCAAAGAAAAACTTTTTCTCATTCGTGAACGTGTTTGTTATGAATTTTAAAAGCCATTCATCAAATTCTCCAAGCTTGTTAAATACTTTACTTTTAGTACTATGAAAATCTTTAGCAGCATATAAAATAGCCAAAACAAGAAGTGCCTTATCTAAAGACACAACAAACCATTGATTAATCAAAGAGAAAAAATATTGATAAATAGCTAGAAGAACAATAAAACTGATTAAAAATTTAATAATTCTACTAGCGCCCTTTGTATCAGAAAAGTCTTTCCAAGATTTCTCACTTCGCATGAAAAGCCTTGCGAAAGAATGCATGACAGACTTTTTCCCATATGTCATATTAAACGCGGAATAAAGAGCAATACCTAAAAGTAGTGCGAAACCAATATAGATAGAAAATTGGCTTATAATAGTTGCATTGACGGGATTATGGACAAACAGAAACAAAGATTTTATCGGTGTGTAGATAAAATTTGGCAAGAAAGAAAATACGGCATTTGTTTTTATCATAAAAGGATCGCCTAACTCAATGACGCGCACTAAGGTAACAAACGTATCAATAACCAAAACATAAAATGCCACAAGTATACTTATGTCGAGAAATTTCTTTCTCTTTCCAAAAATGAATTTTGAAGGTTTTAAGGCATACCAGAATGCAGCAAGAATAAGCGTTGTTAAGACCTTATCAAACAAATCAAGAGAACTAGGTAAAACACCCAAGAAATCCGCCAACCCCAAAGCTAACAAGCCCACTTTAATAAAAATGTCAAAGAACACTCTAGCAGTAAATTTTCCCATTAAAAGATTCAAAACAAGCTGAGTTTAAAATAATTACGTCTGGTTTAAAAGCAATCCAATCAACAAACAACAATTCAGAAAGTATCGCACACACCCCCCAAAAAAAAGAATTTGTAATTATTTTGAATTTGGCGGTTCATCATACATTGTTGCCCAAAGAGCATATACGACATCTGAGAGAATGTTTTCAAGAACTAATTTTACTTGCTTGCAAAAGTTCTTTTCTATTAGTGTTAATATATGATTGCGATTCGGATTTTTTGTTTACAATAAAAGAAGCTTGATTTCGTTCTACACCCAAATCATTCGTGAAAGGTTGACCGAACACATGACATCCTAAATTATGATTATCATAAAGAACTACATTTGGTAACACATATTGTTTTTTATCTTTATGAACAGCAGTTACTAAAGAATAGACTTCTGAGAAACCCGCCTTGATAAGTAACTCATTCATATTATGTATTGTCAAACCTTCCTTTACACAAACATCAAAAACCAAAGTTGGTTTATCTTCTTTAGTAAGATAAGGATGCTCCTTCTTGAATTGTGCAACTTCTTCTTCGCCAACACCATATTGCTCCATAATTTTAGGACTGACAAAATACATACTCGGTCTTTGTTTGTCAGGATAATTCTTTTTCCATTGCTCTTTGAAAGGAATATATGCAGGTCTAGCGGATCTATCTAAGAAAATTACATTTTCAACAGCATTATCAACACAAAAATCGCATATAGATTTCCCTATTTCAGGCATTGCATCAAGACGATTTTGCTTAAATTTTGCTCTCAAATTGACCTCAGTCATACTCATATTATAGGTTTTGAAGTTTATAAATCTTTCTGTTTGTTGTTACTTATAAGTAGTATATCTTCTCAGAAGGGGA
>CAZSZY010000006.1:36556-39375 GCA_964611285.1 uncultured Methanosarcinales archaeon | reverse complement strand
TGGAGAAGCAATTCCAGAAGAAGATGAACTTATTAAACATCTTCATGAAAAATACGATCAAACAAAACAAAGCATGCTCAAAAGTTTTCTAGCATTAGAAGAAACCGTAAAATCTTCAGAATAGCTTTCGTTGATTTCTTAAAGGATTATATTACATTATTAATTTATGCGATTACTTATTTTTTTTAGTGTGTATGCGCTTATCCTTTTTTTACTCTATGTTCCATTATCTTTTCCTGTTTCATATGAAGATGATATTGGTTTTACAGAAGTATTTTTTTGTCAAGAAATTAATTGTGCAACATTACTTGTTGACTTGCTTATTGAAAGCGAATCAGCTTATTGTGCTTTGTATGATTTAGATGAACCAACTATTATTACTGCAATTACAGAAAAAAACACATCAACTCTTTTGTTTGAGGATAATTATGAAAAAAATCTTCCAAAGAACATTAAATCTGTTGAGAGTAAAGGATTAATGCACCACAAGTTTTGTGTGTTTGATGAACAGTATGTGTTAACCGGTTCATGGAATCCAACAGTCAGAGGAACGAACGTTAATGATAATTATGTTTTATTTATTTCTTCAGAAAAAATTGCAGAGAGTTTTATTGATGAATTTAATTATTTACAAACGAGAAAGGATACTGATAAACCTAATGAACTTTTTGTTAATCTTTCAGGAACACTCATTACTGTTCTTTTTTGTCCTTTGCATGACTGCGAAGAAAATGTGTTGGAAACACTTTCCAAAGCAAACAAATCTATTCAAGTGCTTGCATTTTCATTTACAAGCCAACCAATTGCTGAAATACTCGTGAATAAATCTTTACAAGGAGTAAACGTCTCGGTTGTGTTCGAGAAAACAAGAATTGCAAGTTACAGTCAATATGATTATTTAGAAGAAAACAATGTAGCTGTCTTTAAAGATGCAAATAGATATACTATGCACGAAAAAGTCTTCATTATTGATGGAAAAATGATTATTGTGGGCTCGTATAACCCAACAAGTGCAGCTACTCATAAAAACGATGAAAATTTGTTAATTTTGCGAGATGAGCGTTTAGCGGAGCAGTTTTTAGATGAATTTGAAAGGATCCAAAATGCTTTAAAACAGCAAAATTAAGGCCTCTGGCGCCAATTCTTTAAAAGAACCTCTACTGCCTAACAACAATCTTTAAATACTCTCAAGCGCTCTTTTCCTTAGCGTCTCAACGCAAAAACTATAGAACAAAGGGTGATTAAATGGCAATATTAAATTTTAACTTTAGCAAAATTCTCGTAGAAAAGACAGGAAAAGTAACAAAACAGATGAATATAAAATCTGGAATGAATATCACAGATGTAGTTTCTTCAGATGTTATCAAAGGAACAGGTCAAAAAGCATATGCAATCAAGTTTGCTTTTAATGTTAATTACGAACCAAAATTTGCACAAATTCTTCTTGAAGGCGCAATAATTTATCTAGCCGATGAAAAACTAGGAAAACAAATTGAAGATTCTTGGAAAAAAGATAAAGCACTTCCAAAAGACATCGCACTTAACATTTTTAATAGAATATTACATAACTGTAATGTTGAGTCTTTAATCTTAAGCAAAGAACTAGATTTACCAGCACCAATCCAACTTCCAAAAGTGAAGATGGGTCCAGCACCTACAGCTGCAAAAGCAGGAGCAAAAAAATAATTTCTTTGGTGAACTCTCGTGACTGAAGTAAAACTCAAAGTTGTTGAAGCTATACAAGATGATATTAGTAAAGGTCTTGTTAGACTTGATAAGTCTTACATGGATGAACTAAAAATAAATCCAGGAGATTTTGTTTCAATAATGGGCGAGCGAACCTCGGTTGCAAAAGTCGAGCGAAGTCTTCCTGGAGATATTGGACTTAGTATTGTTCGAATGGACGGTCTTACTCGACGTAATGCAGGAGCACGTATAGGTGAATTGGTTATTATTGCAAAAATTGATGCAATACCTGCACAAAATGTTACTATTGCGCCTGCACGAGAAGGAATCAAAATAAAAATTGATAATCCTGAACTTCTTAATCGATTTTTAATTGGACGCGTTATGCAGAAAGGCGATCTCATTAGTTTAGGAACACATCAATTTCAGTTTGCATTCGGCGATTTAAAATTTATCGTTGCAGAAACGAATCCAAAAAAACAAGCAGTTGTTATAACTTCAACTACACAAATTGAATGTCTTAGTGAATCTGTAGAACTCAAAGATGAACCAGTAGTTCCAGAAGTATCTTACGAAGACATTGGTGGACTAGCTGAAGAACTTGTGAAGATTCGAGAAATGATAGAGCTTCCTCTTCGACATCCAGAACTCTTTGATAGACTGGGAATTGAGCCACCAAAAGGCGTACTCTTACATGGCCCGCCTGGAACTGGGAAGACATTACTTGCAAAAGCTGTAGCAAACGAAACAAATAGTAATTTTACTGTTATTAATGGTCCAGAAATTATGAGTAAATTCTACGGGCAATCAGAAGAAAATTTACGTAAGATTTTTGAAGAAGCAGAAAAGAACGCTCCTTCCATTATTTTTATTGATGAAATTGATGCTATTGCTCCAAAGCGAGAAGAAAGTAAAGGCGAAGTAGAACGAAGAGTTGTAGCGCAGTTACTAACTATTATGGATGGTCTTGCAACGCGAGGACGAGTTGTTGTCATGGCCGCAACAAATATTCCAAATTCCATTGATCCTGCACTTCGTCGACCAGGACGATTTGATAGAGAATTAGAACTTGCTGCACCAGACATAAAGGGTCGAGAAAAAATTCTTAAAATTCACACGCGAAATATGCCGCT
>CAZSZY010000006.1:0-36456 GCA_964611285.1 uncultured Methanosarcinales archaeon | reverse complement strand
GCAACAAATAGACCTGATGTTATGGACACAGCTCTTCTTCGACCAGGTCGATTTGATAGAATAGTACTCGCTGGAGTTCCTGATGCAAAAGGACGTGCAGCAATCTTTAAAATTCACACCGCTAAGATGCCTCTAGCAAAAACTGTTGACGTAAAAGATCTTATTGAGAAAACAGAAGGATATGTTGGAGCAGATATAGAAGCAGTATGTCGAGAAGCAGCAATGTTTCAACTACGAAAAGATATGAAAGCAAAAGAAGTAAGTAAAGCTTCTTTTGATAAAGCAATAGCGAAAGTTCGGCCAAGTGCGAGTAAAGAAATCCAAGAAGCATATGCACAACTTCAAGACGAATTCAGCTCAGCACGTGGCAAAGAGTTCAAGGACGAAAAGCCAAGTTATTACGGCTAAATTTCTATTTTTTCTTCATTTTTGAGCAGTATTTATAAATGAAAAGGCGTTTTCTACTCTTAATGACAACCGATAACACTGTTCACGCTGTAAACAGCGTAAAATCATGCAGTTAAGTATTCTTTCTAGGTTGCATTGGCTCAATTTCTTAGTATGTTAATAACATTTTATTGTTATTTTATTCTACAAAAGAGGAGATTATTATGGTATATGTACAAGATTTCAAATGGACAGAGAATATGAAGGTCAAAGACCTTTTAGATAATTATGGCTCTATTGGCTTTCAAAGCGTAGAGCTGAAAAGAGCAATGGATGTGTTTGTGAAGATGAAAAAAGCAAACGCAAAGATTTACTTAACATTCACGAGCAATATGGTGACTTCGGGTCTTCGAGGTTTTTTTGCACAGCTGATTAAACTAGGCATGGTTGATATTATTGTAACCACTGCAGGCGGTCTTGAAGAAGATATTATGAAAGCAAAAGGCGCGAAGTTTGACGTAGGCACATTTGATGTTGATGACGTGGAACTTCATGAGCAAGGAATTAATCGTGTAGGCAACTTACAAATTAAAAATGAATTTTACATGCAATTTGAAGATACACTTCTTCCTTTTATTCAAAATATGTATGATGAAAAACCACGATGGGCAGTATCGGACATGCTCAAAAATATAGGTGGCCAATTAGATGATGAAGATTCTATTCTTTATCAAGCAGCGAAACATGATGTTCCAATATTTTGCCCAGCAATTACAGACGGTGCTCTAGGATTTCACCTCTACTTATTCCAACAAAAAAATAAAGACTTTGTAGTTGACGTTGTAAAAGACTTTGGAAACATTCTAACCTCATCATCTCTGGATGAAGAAAAAGGAGTCATTGCACTAGGTGGGAGCATTAGTAAACATCATGCAATACTTTCCACACTTCTTAATGGCGGAGCAAGCTATGCAGTTTATATGACAACAGCACAAAAAACAAGTGGTTCTATGAGTGGCGCTACAACGCAAGAAGCAAAGAGTTGGGGAAAAGTCAAAGATGTGAGTGATGTTGCAACTGTGCTTGGCGATGTAACCATTATGTTTCCCTTAGCAATGATTGGTGCGTTAGAACAATTAAGAGAGGAGAAGTTACTATGACGCAAGCTTATTTCACACTTTCAAAATCAGTTGTTCTTGAGCAATACAAAAAGGTAACTGGGGTTGCTGATGTGGTGAGTTATAGTTCTAAAACAAATCCTCTAGTTACGCCAATTTTAGAAGCAGAAACTGAAAGTTTGTTCAGCGTGCATTTGATGAATGAGTTTAAACATGTGAAAGATACTTCTCGAATATTATTTTTAGCACAAGGTTTGTCAACCGAAGTTCTAGATGAACTCTTTAGCAAAGGAATAAAGCGATTTGTTATTGATAATGAACCAGATTTAGATATGCTTCTTTCTTACTTAGAAAACACTGAAGAGAAAATAGAGCTTTTTTTACGAATGAAACTTCGAGAAAATACTATAAGAACAGAAAGATATTTTGTCTTCGGTATTTCTCAAGATATTGTTAATCAGAGAATCAGAGAGTTATGGGGACATAAAAATATATCTTCACTAGGAATTCATTTCCATAGAAAAACACAAAACATGGCAGAATGGAACTATGAATATGAAATTAAACAAGTCATTGATGAAGATGTTATGGAAATAATTGATTCGCTTAATATTGGAGGAGGACTTCCAAGTGTCTATGCAAACACGAATACAAAAGTTGTTGATAGCATCTTTGAAACGCTTGGGAAACTGAAGACTTTCTTGAATGAAAAAGAAATAAAATTAATTATTGAACCTGGACGATTTATTGCAGCGCCTGCAGGAAAACTTCATACAACAATAACAAGCATGTATGAAAACAATATCATTATTAATGCAAGCGTCTATAATACAGATATGGATGCACTCATTGTACCGGTAAAACTTCTTATTGAAGGCGAGTTAGAGAAAGGTGATGCAACTCCTTTTGTCGTAAAAGGAAAGACTCCTTGCAGCATGGACTTATTTAGATATAGAGTTTATCTAGACAATCCGCAAGTTGGAGATAAGCTTGTATTCCTTAATGCAGGAGCATATAATTTTACTACAAACTTTTGTGACCTCAAAGAATTAGAAACAAAGGTGATAGAATGAAACTGGTTAGCATTCCTTTTAGTGGAGGTGGACTTGGTCATGGCAATGGTGCGAACGAAGCACCTGTTGCAATTAAGAAACAACTCGAAGAATTCTATTCTAATGAAGATGGAGTTGAACCGTCATTTGAATATGTAGATGTTGTAGTTGATGAAAACCATGTCGCGAATAGTCATCAAGCAATTGAAGATGCAATTTCTGCACTAGATGAAAAAGCAATTCTTCTCGGAGGAGATCATTCTATTACGTATTCAGCAGTAAAAGGATTTGCAAAAAATAATCCCGACTTTTACTTTGTAGTATTTGATGCACATCCGGATATGATGCAAGATTTTGTACCGCCAACACAAGAAGCATTTCTTCGAACATT
Organism: uncultured Methanosarcinales archaeon; assembly: GCA_964611285.1. Lineage (GTDB taxonomy): Archaea > Nanobdellota > Nanobdellia > Woesearchaeales > SKGA01 > SKGA01. Next base: position 33,508 of record CAZSZY010000006.1, on the reverse strand, counting down.
ACTTGATGAGGGGATTGTCAAACCAGAACAATGTATCCTCTTAGGAGTTCGAAACTGGGACCAACAAGAAGTTGATTATTTGAAAGAAAAAAACATTACGCATTATACGGCAAAAGAAATTTTTGACAAAGGTATAAAATTAGTTATGGCTGAGCTTATTTCTAAACTTGATAAATCAACATATTTTTCGCTTGATATTGATGTAGTTGATCCTGTTGAAGCAATAGGCACAGGATATATTGAGCATGGAGGACTTAGTAGCAGAGAACTGATTTACTCTCTTCAAGAGCTAAAGAAATCCAGTAAATTAGTTATGGTTGATATGGTTGAAGTGAATCCGGGAAAGGATATTAAAGACATGACAGCAAAGCTTGCAGCAAAATGTATTATCGAATTAAGCGATTTCTAGGCTATTTTTCCATAACATTAATAAAGAAAAAAACCAATATTGGCTTTATAACGTTTATGAGGTACAAAAAATGTGTTTCCTAAAAAAACTATTTGGTTGTAAAAAAAAGTCAAAAAAGACTAAATCTGTTGTAAAAACAACAAGTGTAACTAAGAAAAAAGCTCCTAAGAAGAAATCTGTGAAGAAAGCACCTGTTAAACGAGCAACTCCTACCAAAAGTGGCAGAAGTAAAAAGAAGTCCGTAAAAAAAGCCACAGCAAGAAAAGCAGCACCTAAGAAAAAGGCTCCTGTAAAGAAAAAAGTTACTAAGAAGAAAAAGTAATTCTTACTTTTTTATTTTTCTTATTTTGTTTACCTATTTGGTTGCTTTTTGATATTTCTCCAGTAGCTTTCTAAATGCTGCTGAACTTTTCTTTAACTCTTTATAATTACCACTAGCAATAATTTTTCCTCGTTTAAAGAAATAAATCTTATCAAACAAAGGAAGCAAGTGCAATCTATGAATTGATGAAATAATTGTTTTTTGTTTGAATTTCTTGAAAATATTCTTGTAGATTTCAAGTTCGTTCTTAGAGTCAACACTACTTGTAGGTTCATCAAGCAACATAATCTCTTTACCTTCACTAGCAAATAAACCTCGAGCAAGAGCTAAACGTTGTTTCTCACCACTGCTTAAGTTAACTCCCTTCTCGACGATTGATGATTTCCATTTATGAGGAAGACGTTTCACAACATCGGTGAATTTTGAAATATTTGTGTATTTTTTAATATGTCCAAGACTTGCTTTCATACCCACGCTAATATTATCCCTAATAGTTGTTGTAAAAATTTCAGGATCTTGAGGGATAAGAGCAATATTATCACTAAGTCTACTAAATCCTTTTGAAATATACTTATCATCTACGTAGACTTTAACTTTTTTAGGAGTATATAATTCTCTAATAACTTTTAACATGGTGGTTTTCCCACTACCACTTTCGCCAATGAACGCAATACGCTCTTTTCGTTTGATAGTTAGATTAACATTGCTTAGGTGCATATTCTCCCCTTCAGCATCTTCATATTGAAAATCAAGCTTCTCAATTCGAAGGGTCTTCCACTTGTTTAATTTTAATTGTTTAACTTTTTCTTTATCAGTAAATAAATCAGAGATTATTTCGCCGTTAGCAACGTCAGCTCGCCATCTAACAATATCTCCGTATCTATAAGCAAAATGATAAAAGAGACTTCCTATCTTGCTAGTATACGCAAATAAAGCAGAAACTGTACCAACCATGATGACTGTTTCAGCACGAACACTTTGTATGAAGAAGATTCCCATAACAAGAATACTCATAATAGATACGCATATGGAAACAAAGAACCATTTAAGTTCAACTAATTTATTTGTTTTATTATCATAATGATATGGCTCGATCATTTTTCTAAAAATTGCTCCTGATACAAGACGTTGAATTCTAAGGATGATGACTGTAGTAATATTACTTAATGTATCAAAAATTTTTGCAGCAATACCATTATACATTTTATTAAGTTTCTTAATTCGTTTAATGATTATTTTATCAAATTTAACTATGATAAATAACGTTATGAATACCATTATTAAAACAATATAACTAGCGCTAACATTAAAGTAAATAAGCGCGATATATGATGTAATGAATTTAACAATAAATTGTACTATTTCAAAACTATGAACTCCAAATTGACGAAGACCCTCGCTTGCCTTCTCAATTTTATCAATAGTATCTCCTGAATGATGATCCGCATGCCATGTTGCAGGCAAATCCATGGTGCCATCAAGTAAATGTTTTCTGTAATTAACTTTAGCAATGAATCCGTTAGCAATTTCCATAACTCTTGCAGGGCCGTGGAATGCCCAGAACACAATTTCTATCACGAGAAATGAACCCAGCCACATAAGAATTTTTCTTAAGTTATGTTCTCCAATGCCTTCTGCTTGTATGATGTTAAGAACTTTAGCAACAATGAGCGGTTCTAGAAACATAAGACTTTGTGCAACAACAAATAATCCTAAGTAGAATATGAGGCGATGCCTATTACCTTCGGAGTAGTCCCAAAGCTTTCTAAACATAAAGCTGATAGGTTTTTTTTTAGATTTTTCTCTGGTCATGACATCCACACAACCATTAGTGGCTCGTAATGCTTTAAAAAGATTTGTTGTAGCTTGTGAGAAACAATATCTCGCAATATTTATAACTGAATAAACTTTTTAGGTAGTAGAATGGACATAACTAGTATTAAAGTGCTTTCTACGGTTAAATTAACTGTTGGAAAACAAGAATACGAAGGATTACTCATGCCTCAAGAAGGAGACTATGTAGTTATCAAACTCTCATCAGGATATAATATAGGTATTCATCCAAAAAAAATAACTAACGTAGAGGTTCTAGAAGAGCCAAAAGCTTCACTTAAAGCTTCTGGAACGCCTGTTTCTCAAGATAAAACTCTTCCTAAGGTGAAAATACTTCATACAGGAGGAACAATAGCTTCAAAAGTAGATTATACGACTGGTGGAGTAAACGCAACATTTGATCCAGCAGAACTTATAGCCTTATTTCCAGAACTCGCAACGCTTGCCAACATAGAAAGTGAATTTCTTGGCAATATGTGGAGTGATGACTTTCGGTTTGCACATTTCAACAAAATAGCAACTAAAATATTTGAAGGGGCTAAGCAAGGTATTACTAAATTCATAGTTGGAAGCGGAACTGATTTTTTACATTACCTTTCAGCAGCATTATCATTTCTTCTCAAGGATTTACCAGTAAGTGTTCTAGTGGTTGGTAGTCAACGAAGTAGTGACCGAGGAAGCACAGATGCTGCTATTAATCTTATCTGTGCAACACAATTTCTAACAAAAACTCCATTTACAGGTGTAGGTGTTTGCATGCATGCAACGCAAAGTGATATTACTTGTCATATTATTTCAGGAACGCACGTTCGAAAAATGCATAGTTCACGAAGAGACGCATTCCAAGCAATAAACGATGAACCAATTGCAACAGTTAATTATCAAGACAAATCAATATTATTACATAAAGAATTAGAATATCAAAAAGAACTTTCTTTACCAAAAGAAATTTTTTTATTTAATGAAAAATTAAAAATTGGAATGCTTTATGCAAGACCACAGTTATTTGAAGAAGAACTTGCAGTGTATGATTCTTTTGATGGGCTTTTACTAGTTGGTTCTGGTTTAGGACAATTTCCAATAAACATGCCAAATGAAGATTGCGATGAGCATGGTCAAATTTTTAAGACAATAGAACTTTTAGCGAAAAAAATTCCTATAGCAATGAGTGTGCAAACAATTTCAGGACGAGTTCATATGAATGTATATAGTCCTGGAAGACGACTGCAAGATGCGGGAGTAATCGGCCATGGTTCAACAATGATGCCTGAAGTCAGCTACATTAAACTTGCGTGGCTTCTTAGCAATTATTCAGCAGATGAAACTCGAAAACTTTTCACAGAAGATATTGTTGGCGAATTAAATTATAACGAATCAAATAAACAATAGCTAAAAATGAATATTAAAAAAGAAATTCTGGAAAGTGACAATAAAGAACTTGGATTAAAGTGCGGACTAGAGATTCATCAACAACTCGAAGGCAAAAAGTTGTTTTGCAATTGTCCGACAATGATTCGTGATGACAAACACGACTTTGAAATTATTCGATACTTACGAGCAAGCGCTGGTGAAAGTGGTAAAATAGATGCAGCAGCTCTAGCCGAAACAAAGAAACAAAAATATTTCGTTTATGAAGCTTATGATGACACAACTTGTTTAGTTGAACTTGACGAAGAACCACCAGGACCCGTTAATCAAGAAGCTTTTACCGCATCACTACAAGTTGCAAAATTATTTGAAATGAATATTGTTGATCAACTTCGCTTTATGAGAAAGACAGTTGTTAATGGTTCAAACACATCAGGATTTCAACGAACAGCATTGGTTGCAACAGGTGGAAAGCTAGTAACAGCAGAAGGAAAAGAATGTGGTGTTGAATCACTCGGTCTTGAAGAAGATTCTTGCAAAGACATAGAAAAAGCAACAGATTACACAAAATATAATTTATCACGATTAGGAATTCCTCTTTTAGAACTGGCAACAGCACCAGACATAACAACGCCTGAAGAAGCAAAAGATGTGGCAGAGCATATCGGAATGGTTATGCGAAGTTTACCTAATGTAAAACGAGGACTTGGAACAATTAGACAAGATGTTAATGTGTCCATTGAAAAAGGTTTGCGTGTAGAAATAAAAGGCGCGCAAGATCTAAAGATGATACCAACATTACTTCGTTATGAAATGCTCAGACAATATAATTTGCTGGAGATTTTTGCAGAATTAAAGAAACGAGGTGCAAAAGTTGGAAAAGAAATTATTGATGTTACTAAGTTATTTGAAAAAAGCGAATCAAAAGTAATAACAACAGCTCTTGAAAAAGAAACAGGTGTTGTTCTTGCAGTACCTCTTTATGGTTTTAGTGGGTTAACAAAAATAGAAACGCAACCAGGAAGAAGATTTGGAAGCGAACTCTCCGATTATGCAAAAGTTATGGGCGTAAAAGGATTATTTCATGCAGATGAATTACCAAACTATGGAATAACCAAAGAAGAAAAAAATGCTGTTTTTACTGCACTCAAGCTAGATGTAGTGAAAGATAATTTCCTACTTATTGCTGATGAACGAGAAATTGCAACAAGAGCTTTGGCCAGTGCGCAAGATAGAGCTGGCGACTTTAATTTGCGACGAGAAGTAAGAACTGCAAAGCAAGATGGAACAAGCGTTTACATGAGGCCGATGCCAGGTGCATCACGTATGTATCCTGAAACAGATGTAAAACCAATTGTAATTGATGAAGACTCTATTGTTGTTCCTGAGCTTTTAAGTAGTCAGATTAAAAAACTTGCAAAGGCATTTGGTATTGCAGAAGATATTGCAAAAAAACTCATTAAAGATGGAATTAATTTATTCTCTTTAACAAAAAAATATTCTAATGTAAAACCCGCCTTTATTATTGATACATTCTACTCTCTTCCCGCAGTAATAAAAAAGAAACACAATATTGTGGTTGATGTTGCTTCTTATGCAGACGTTCTTCTTGTAAAACTTAATGCAAATGAAATAACAAAAGAATCTTTAGAAGAAATACTTCTTTTACTTGCGCAAGGAAAAGAAATAGATTACGCTAAATACAAACCACTTTCTTTAGACTCAATTCAAGATGATATTAAACAAATTATTTCTGAAATGAAAGGGGCGCCAATGGGTGCTATCATTGGTAAAGTAATGAGCAAGTATAAAGGGCAAGTAGATGGAAAAGAACTTTCAACGCTCGTCGCTAAACTTTCAAAATAAAATAATTTTTTCTAAATTATTTCTTTAGGAAGACGAACCCCGCCTTCTTCTAAACTCTTCTTGTATGCCTTTCGAATATTAAATCCAAAAATTGCAAGAATACCAACAGCTAAAAGAGTCCATATAAAATCGCGAGCACGAATAACTATAGATAACGCAACACCTGCAGCGACATTAAGCCCGAGCATTGCAAAGACAGAAATCTGTGCAGCTTCTAAAATACCAAGAGCAAGAGGAATTGGAACTAAATAAGCAAAACCCATCATTGTAATAATAAGAAATAATCCTGCAAAGCTAATATGTGTTACTCCAAAAATCATGAGTACGCTTTTGTATTCAATAAACATAAGAAGCCAAGCAGCAGTTGTTATAAGAACTATTCGGTTAAATTCTATTTTATGATTCTTACTAAACTCCATCATCCAAGTATCCATTTTAACAATATTCTCTTCCCAATGTCTTATTTTTTTAATTTTATGAAGCCGGAAAAATTGAAATATGCTGAGTATAATATTTTTTTTACTAATTAAACGAAAGTAAAACCAAACAAGAACAGAAAGAACAAACACTACTAAAATAATCATGATGATGAAAAGATTTGTTGGCAGGGCCAAAGTGATTATTGCAATAAGAATTCCAACAACAAACAAAACACCAGTTATTGCAAGTTCTATAATTCTGTCAATCGCAACTGTTGAAAATCCTCTGCTAAATGTTGCTCCTTCTCGTTGTAATAACATCGCACGAATAGGTTCTCCGCCAACTTTTGCAATAGGTGTAATAAAACTGATACCATAACCAACAATACGATAAAGTATTGTTTTCCAAAAAGAAACTTTAATACCTGCAGTTTTAATAATAATGTGCCAACGCCAAGTATGCAACAGAACTATTCCTATGGACGCTCCGATAAAACCCAGGATAGCCATATTTGAGCCATGTTGAAATGTGTTAATAACGCTGAGTAAAGGAATTTCTTGATAAACTTTAGCAACTATTGCAAGACCAACTAGCACTGAAAAAATAACAGCGATAATAGTCCAATGTTTCTTCATAGTGTTTTTCCTGTGGTTTCTTGTTTAAATACTAATATGCATAAACGGACTTGGGAGGTGCTAAAAAACATTTCATGTTTTTGGCACCCTCAGTTCTTAATGAATATGGGAGATAAGGAAAATAGTGGTTCTATTTTCGGAACCTCCTGCTGTTCTAACGGACCTGGGAGGATTTGAACCCCCGACCTATTCCTTAGGAGGGAATCGCTCTATCCAGGCTGAGCTACAGGTCCATGTTTTTAAGGACGAATTAACAACTAATAAACCTAGCTGTTTTTACTTTTCTCTAATCGTTAGTTTTATAAATGATTTCTCTTGTAAGAGATGTTAGATTAGGGTAGAATTTACTATGGGAACATTTTACGCGAGAAGGGATATAGCTTTTTTTATAGCATTTTTGCTCTTAGTTTTTACTTTTCAAGCGGCTTTAGCAGCCGAAGAGCGCTCATTTACCATAGTTAACTCTAAAATTCAATTCCCTGTAGATATTCCTTTAGAACTTATTACTGATGAGACAATTGTAGAATTTTATACGTCATATGGTGTTACACCATCAGGACTTGATAGATACTTAACCCAAGATCAAGTATTTGGAGAACCATTTACTTTACCACTTACTTTACAAGAAGTAGAAGACGACGGAACACTTCTTTACATTGTAGATTCCAATTACTACAAAAACCTTGATAGAGTAGGAATAGAACTACAAAATCCAACAGACATAGATGCTTACGTTTCAGTAAAAGTACAACAAGTCATTATTAATGGTCTAGAAGAAAATCTTGACAAAGAAGATGTTATTAAAGCAGGTCAAACAAAAACAGTTTATTTACCTGCAAAACTAGATAGAGTAGATATACAAGAAAACGAAGCATTTGATATTGTAGTAACTTATGGTAAAGAAGAAACATTTTTATTTAAAACAATTCATGTAGTGCAGCCATTTAAAGTAATCTCTGGTGGACGTGTTACTGGTCTAGTCACGGGAATTGGTGGTGGATCACTCGCTTTAGGATGGGGTCTTGTTATGGTTATACTTCTTGGTTCGCTTTATGTTACTTACTTTTTTGTTCGAAGAAAGAACAATCAGTAAGTTATAACGCTACATTGATATATCAGTAATCCTTCCTATTTACTATGCGAATAAAAGAAACGTGTGAGGACTTTCTAGTCGATGAAATACTAGACGAAACTTTCTTTAGCGAACCATCAACTGCTTATCATCTTTATGTTCTTAAGAAAAGAAATTATACAACAGAGCGAGCAGTGCAACAACTAGCAAGAACTCTGAGAATTCCTCGAAAAATAATTGGCTATGCAGGAGCAAAAGACAAGCAAGCAATTACCACACAATATATTACCATAAAAGGCGTAAAAAAAGATAAGATTGCCGCATTAGAACTTAAAGATTTAGAACTAACATTCAAAGGATATGCAACACAACAATTAACATTAGGAAACTTGAAAGGAAATAAATTTACTGTAACTGTATATGAGCCAGATTTTATTCCAGATACGTTGCCTGAAACTTTTGGTTTTCCAAACTACTTTGATGAACAACGATTCTCCAATGATAATGTTGCAATTGGCAAAGCAATATTTCTCAAGAATTTTAAAGAAGCAGTAGAACTTATTATCAAAGGAGATACTGATTATGGTAGTGAACTTGCAGAGTATCTCAAAACTCACGAGCATGACTATGTTGGAGCAATTCATCGCATACCTAAAAAAATACTTCTTTTTTATGTGCATGCCGTGCAGAGTCTTTTATTTAATGAACTTTTAGTAAAACAAATACATGATGGCTTTTCAGTAAATTATAGACATGGAATATTTATCTTTCCTTTAGATATTATTAAACAAGCGAGTATGCAAATGCTTCCACTCATAGGATTTGGAACGCCTCCAACTGATAAACAAGATGAACAACTCGCAATACAAGGGCTGGACTATCCTTCTTTTATTGTCAGACAATTTCCTGAACTCTCTTTAGAAGGAAGCGAGCGAAGAATGTTTCTCCAAGTACAAGATTGTAAATTTGTATCTAAAGAAGACACCGAAAATGGTGTAAACACCGAAAATGGCGCAAGAGGAAAAGTAGTAGTGAGTTTTTCTCTTTCAAAAGGATCTTATGCGACAATCGTACTCAAACAGCTTTTTGCCAAGAGATAATTTTTTCTATCAGTGCATCGGATTCTGTTTTAATATCCCAACCACCATTAACTTTTAATATAGAAATCCCTTTTTCTTTTAATAACGCAAGAATAGGTTCGGTCTTCTCACGAAAGGTAACTAAGCGTTCTTTGATAATTTCTGGTTGATCATCCTTTCGATGAATAAGCGGTTTACCATCATAATCGCATACGCCTGTGTTTTTTGGAGGTTTACTATCTAAATTATACGTTGCGCCGCATTCACACACTCGCCTTTTAGAAAGACGAGAAATAATTTTCTCATCATCAAGCACGACATGAATAATACCTGTAAGATGTGTTATTTCTAATAATTTCTCTGTTTGATAAATAGTTCTAGGATATCCATCAAGAAGAATAGATGTTTCTTCTCCTAACTGATTGAGTTTATGTTTAATAATTTCAATAGTCATATCATCAGGAACAAATTTACCCGCCTGAATGAGAGGATTGATAATATCACCAAACTTTTCTTGAATAGCTTTATCATAGCGAAGGAGGTCACCCATAGCTAGGTGAGTAATTCCTGTTTTTTGTACTAATACTTCAGAAACAGAACCTTTTCCAGCGCCAGGAGCGCCCATAATTAATAATTTCATAACCATACAGCTAATACAAGAGAAGGTTTTATTTAAGGTTTTTTCTTTACAAAGAAATTCTTAATTTGCTCTTGATAATGATTTACAGACACTTTCATCTTCCAAGTCTTAGGAAAACACCTATAATATTGTGGCCATGTAAATCGTTCATCTAAGAAAATAATAACTCCTCGGTCTGTTGCGCTACGAATACATCTGCCAGCGCTTTGAATAACCTTGTTAAACGCAGGGAACACATAGCCATAATCCCAACCTTTTCCAAACTTTTTATCATAATAATCAATAAGAGCTTTAGTTTCTAAATCAGGACGACCAAGAGGCAAACCCACCACCACAACTCCTTTGAGCTCTTCACCAGGCAGATCAATACCTTCACTAAAACTGCCACCAACAACGGCCAAAAGACACGCGCCAGTAAGTTGTTGTCGTCTAAAGGATAAAATAACTTCTTCTTTCTCGGTTTTATTCATATCCTGATGCTCATGCAAAATAGTTTTCTCCACTTTAGTCAGATATGCATCGATGGATTCCTTCATCTGATAACTAGGGAAAAAAACAGCAATATTTCCAGGAACCTCATTAATAACATCAGTAAGAATTCTTCCAATCTCTTGATATTGCTCTTCATTTCTCGTAGTATATTTCGTGCTCGTTTTTGCAATAATCATATTCAATTTATTTTCTTGTGGAAAAGGAGAGGGGTATGTTTCCTGGGCAGTTCCAGGAGGAAAACCAAGGAGTTCATTATACATCGCAGTTGGAGTAAGCGTACCACTCATTAAAATAGTGCTGTGTGCCTGCAAAATAACATCCTTAGAAATGACGCTTGGATCTAAACAACGATAACTCAGAATAATATTTTCTTGATTATATAATTTCTTCTTACTAATGATTCTTGTAAATCCTTCATCTCGACCAGTCCAACTATCAAGAAAATCAGCAACTGCTCCAAGAGAAGACATTTTTTGTTCCTCCCGAACTTCATCAGCAACATCATATAATTCATCAATAAGTTCTCGAAGAGGAATAATCTTTTCAACTTCTAAAGTAAAACTGTCTTGCTCAACAAATTTTTCAAAATCGGTGCCGCTTATCATATTTCGAAGAATCTTAGCAAACTTTTCCATTACTCGCTCAATATTTTCTTTTCCAAACTTCTTAGCTTCAGTTGCAGCTCGCTTCAGTAGAATAAGAGATAAATTAGCTGTTGCTAAATCTTTAATTCTATTAGGAAGATTATGAGCTTCATCAACAATAATAATGGCATCTTCAAGTTCTTTTTTATTTTTCTTAAAGAACGTTTCTCGAATACTAGGGTGAAACAAATAATAATAATCAGCAATAATAACATGAGCTTTCGCAGCCATAAGTAATGCAATTTCATACGGGCAAACTTTGTTTTCTTTACATACACTCATTGTTTTTTCAACAACGCTAGGTCCTAGTTGGTCCATGTCAGAAATAGCAAGTCTTGCATTAGGAGTTAGACTTTCACCATTCTTAAGATTTTCATAGAACAAACAACGCTTATCTTCACGAAGATTACGACAATACTCATTAAACTCGCCAGTTGGAAGAGTAGTTACTCCTTCTTGCAAACACATCCATTTTTTACCAACAATATCAGCACCTCGCAAAGGAATATTGTAACGTTCTTTGATTGCTTGCAATGTTTCAATAGCAATCTTATGTTGAGTGTTCCTTGAAGTAAGAAAAAAAATAGTTTTTCCATTATCTAATGCTTGCGAGAGCGTAGGTCCGATACTTGCAGCAGTTTTTCCAAGACCAGTTGGGGCATGAATAACAATATTATTTTTCTTTTCAACTTCTTTCTCAATGAGTTTTACCATCTCGTCTTGAATAGGACGAAGCTTCTCATGAGGAAAAAGAATTTTAGACATAGAAATATGAACTTGAGCATCACTTAAAAAGGTTGTGCGTGCGTGAGCAGTGTTTAGCTTTTTTTCTTCATAGAATCCTTATATCTATCATGATGCTCTTTAATTTTTGTTCTCATCTGTTTTAGCCAAACCTTTCCTTTCGAAGATTTGTCTTTGGCTTGCTCTTTTGCATCTTCTATATATCGTTCTAATTTCACAGAATAATCTCGATGTCGAGCTTCTTTGTCATCTTTTGTATTTCCAAACTTATCAAAATACATACCAACAGGAATACTTATCTCTTCTTTTGGTTCTGGTTTCTCTGCAGGATAGCCAACAGTAATAAGTCCTTCAACTCGTCCTTTTCCTGTGACATCAAATAATTCATCGATTTGTTCTTGGTCAAATCCGCCAACCCAACAAGCTCCTAAGCCCAAAGCGTGTGCACTTAACAAAATATTCTGAGAAGCTGCCGATGCATTTTGTATTGAAAACACATGACGTCCTCGTTCACCAAACCATTTTGCCTGCTCAGCAGGTTGAGAACACACTACAATAACTGCGGGAGCGGAGCTCATCCACATTTGATCCATACACATCTCAGGAAGTTGGTAAATAATTTTTTTATCAGTACAAACAATAAATCGGTAATCTTGCAAATTACCAGAGCTTGGCGCCTTCATCGCCATTTCAACCAATAAATATAATTCGCTTTTTTCAACAGCGGTCGCACGATACATACGAATAGAACGTCTACCTGTTAATACCTTGAAAAAATCAATATTCATTTTAATTTTAACCCGCACATATGACAAAAATGTGATGTGTTATAATTTTTTGCTCCGCATTTAGAGCAAAACACTATTCGAGGAGCTTTTTCGGGCAAACCAGCCAACTTTTCAGCAACTTTCTCTTCGCTATTCTTTCCTTTCTCTTTCCACCATTTAAATACTATCTTTCCCAAGCCAAATACGCCAATTGCAAGGCCTACGTAGATAAACACCTTCATTGATGCGCTACCGTCCATGCGTCCATTGATGAATGATGCATACGTAGCAATAATGCCTCCAAGCATTATTAATAACCATGGAGGAATACCTTTTCGCCCTTTCATAACACTCCCTCTTTTTAAAGTAAAACAGCTCTTGGACCTTTTAAATATTGCGAAAACAAGGAGTTATTATTTGACTATATGTGTCTAAAAGGCCTTTGTTTTTAAGATATCTCATAAAATTTAAATACATAGACATCTAAAAAGCATTGTTGGAGGGAAATTAATGGATTTACAAACAACTTGTGCTAAATGTGGTTCAGAATTATCTTTAGATAATATGCGAGCTCTTCCAGACGGAAAAGGTTTTGTTTGCAAAAGTTGTTATGATGTTAATAGCCCACGATTAACAAAGTCAGGATTTGCAGACGTTTCGCCTCTAGAGCAACCACTAAGAGAATCTTCTCCACCTTCTTTATCTTCAGAAAAAACATTAGGATCCGCAGATTCTTTTTTTGACCTTCAAGAATATGTTTGTCATGAGTGCGGTTATTCTTTTAAGAAAAATCCTGAATTTGTTGTAAAAATATGTCCTTATTGTGGAAAAAAAGAAACTGTGCATCAAAAAGTTGAAGATCCAGCCACAGACCTCTTAGAATAAATATTTAGCGAAGTCTTCCTGATAATCTTTTCTTTATCATATGAATAAAACTTTTAATGATACCAAACACAATAAATAATATTATTAATGTTATCGTTAATACAGTAAATTGTTGGAAATTTTTGTTTTCTTCACCAACTAACCCTTTACTAGCTTCTCTACCTAATTTATTTACTTCAATAGAAAATCTATTTATTCCACCGGTTATTTTTTGACCGAGGGTTTTGGCAACCATAACAGTCTGAATATTTCTTTGGACAACAAACTTCTTTCCCAAATTATCAGTAAACTCTACTGCCACCACAAAATTATTTTTTCCTAAAGCAAGTGTTTCTCCATCAATAAGTAAATCAAATTGTTTATCTTCACTAAACTCTAAAAATTTCCAAGACTCAGCAATTAAGCCGTTGGAAATAGAAACTGTTACATTAGTTGGGTTTGCAAGAGATGTTTTTGAAATAGCAATTTCCATTCTTACCTGCTCATCGAATTGTACTTCTTCAGGCATATCAAGTGTTTCAATTTGAAGACGAGCCATATCATTTATTTTATAGGTTACAAATGTTTGATATTTATCATCTTTAGAATGTACAATTACTGTATGAACTCCTACTTGTGTTGCAGGCAGAGGAAGAGAAATAATATCATCTTTACTAGAAACTCGTTTACAATTATCATTTAAACAAAGTGTGATAGGAAATTCATTTTTAGTAAATGAACATGCAACTTGTAAATCTTCATTAACCAGCGCGATATCTTTTGCTTGACAATCAATAACCAATTCTTTTTCTTGATTACTTTCTAAAAATTGTGTCATGTATAATCTAGAATATTTATCTGCGCCTTGTTGTACTTTAAATGAATTCTTTAAAATAGTACCTTTAGAAAGAACGCCTGAAACAGGAAATGTATAGACATAATTTTCATTTAAATCATCATCAACTTTAACAAGCCAATATAGGTGTTTAGTTTCTTTAGGTTTGAGAAGAACTCTTTTTTGCAATTCATTATAATAGGTTAATCCTTCAGTAGTAGCAAGAGTAACCTCTTCAACAACATAATATGTTCGAGGATTTTCTATTTTAGCGATAATAAGATTATAAGAGCTAAAACCAACAATGTTTTCTTGCACACCAAGAACAGTTTTTGTTTTCTCGCCAAGTTCTCTACCTTTAGCAATAATTTCTGTAGTAAATTCTATAGGTGTAGGTTCAAAATCATAATCGTGGCCTCTTGTTGAATAACGAACAGAAGGATTTGTTCCATCTATATTTTTTGCCATAGCAATATGTGTTGCATCAACATATCCATACTGCTCGTAAGTTACATCAAAAGGAACCCATCCAACTTCAGGGAAGTATACTTCCGCCCATCCATGATTACCCCACTTATCAGCAACCAAATCACTATATGCAATGCCTGACACAAAACGAGCAGGAACACCTACAGCACGATTAAATGAAATAAATAAATTAGTTATTTCATCACATACACCATAACGGTTTTCATACACCCATGAAGATGGTTTGTTTGCTTCACTAGTTAACGTTGATAAGTTGTAGGTAACTTCTTTGTTCACCCATTCTGCAAAAATAAATTCTAATTCAAATAAGTCTGTTGCCCCATTAGCCAACAGGAATGCAGTATGCTTAATTTCAGCATTACTATCAATGTGATCTGTTTCTTCTAAATATTTCTGAAACTCTAAAGGAATATTAGTAACAGGAAAAGGTATCTCTCTTGAAATTCTTACATTATCACCGCTTGTTTTCACCTTAGAGCTGGTAATAAATGAGAAGCTTGTTTGATCAGGATTATTCCAATTAAATAACAACGAGCCATCTTCTGCTTCTTCGGGCTCTGGAGAAAAAGTTTCAGAAAGAATTTCTTGACGCGCACTTGCTAAGGGAAGCGTATCAAGATTAATGTCCACATATGACACCTCATAACTGGTTTTTTCAGGTATTATCTCAATACCATTAGAAATGTTCTGCACCAATACCAATGTATCATAATTATAAATATTTTCAGCAGAAGCAAGCGTTAGAACTAAAACAAGTACTAATAATAGTAAAATGCTCAGCCGTATAACCGCCTCAAACCTCTCCATACACAGAATAATCGGAAAAATCCTTTATATACTTTACTTATACTTACCCAAACTTTTTCAGGGTGGTTTGACGCTTTTTTTCTAAGAATTCTTTGGTTGTCTTCCACTCTAATCTAACTAATTTTTCTTTCTTGAGCTTATCAAAATGCTCATGTAAGCAATGAATAGTTGTTGCGTCAGCTGGGTAACCTGAACCAAGAGAAAGATTGAGTTTTTTGGATAATGTTGCCATGGCTTTATCACGAGCAACTTTAGCAAGAATTGATGCGGCGGCAACTTGAACATAGTTTAAATCAGCTTTATACTCTGCTTTAATAGGAATAGCATTAGCCGGAAACTTAAGTTGACTTCGCACTTTTTGAACATAATCTTCTTTATTTTTACTTGGAAGGTCAAGAATAATATTTTTTATGCTCTGTTTTTCAATAATGCGACGAATAAGTTTTCCAGAAGTATATGCTTCTAAATCATTAAGTGAAGAATTCGGATTTGCAAGAGACTTATCAACATCCACTGGAGATACTTTGATTATTGCATGAGCAAGACGCTGTTTGATAATCCTAGAGAATTTATTTCGTTTAGCAAGCGTTAATAATTTAGAATCTTTCACACCAATTTGGTTTAAGAAGTCAACATCCTTTTGCTCGCAAGCAACAATAGCCATAACCATCGGCCCAAGAACAGGACCTCTACCTGCTTCATCAATACCTGCAATAAACCCCATAGGATATTTTAGAGAGGAGAAACTTATTAATCTTGTGGTTGTAACATTATGTAGAATTATTGTTAAGTAGAGTACAATTTGAGCTCTTTCTCTCTCTTTTCAGCAAAAAGAACCAAAAAAGAGTTCTTTTATTTTTTAAAGTATTTTTCAGTTAATTTAGCATATAATTTATTCATAGGACTATCTGCTTGAGTTTCAAATTCTACAGATGTACAAATAATTTCGTGATTTTTAAAAGTCTTGGTTGTATGAGTTGTGTATGGAGAGATGTAATATTTATCAATATTTCCAAATGGGTTTAAGTTCTCAACTAAATACATTCTTCCTTGAAAATCATTACATAGATTCTTCGAAAAATGTTTTTTAAACATACTTAACTGAAATTGTTTTTTATCAGGAGCAATTCCATAAGACGATAAAATACTATCAAACCATTCATTTTCATTCTCCAAACCTGTTTCTTCAACAATAGCAACAAGAGGAAATTGTTTTATTTTATTATTATTCGCTTCAAATCCTCCGTTTTCGTTCTTTGTATAATATCTCTGGGTAATTAACTCGTTTGCAACAGAATAACTATCTGCAAAGATCATTTCTTTTTCAAGTGTACTCTTTAATTCGTTTTTCTGTTTTTCCGAAAGACATTTATGACCATATTCTAATTCTTCTTTTGAATGTAAGAACCGTTTTTTTATTGATTTTATTTCTTGTGAAATAACTAAAATATTATTATTCATTTTAACTCCTCGCATCTTCTAAAGAAAGATATTTTTTAGGTATATCTATCCATGTAAGTTTTTTTATTTTTTAAGTGAATCACATATTGAATCTAATTTTGTTTTTTTGTCAAGAAAAAATGATTTTTCACATATCAAACTATCTCTTTTTTGTTTATTTAGCTCTAAAATATCTATTTTTTTCTCTAAGGCGTTCAACTCTAATTCTTTTTCTTTTTTTATTTCAGAAATTGTTGTTTCTATATAATTTTCTTTTTTAGGATTGTAAATATATACATCTTTATTATTGAAAATGTAATCTTCATGACCATCATTATTTATATCATAAGTTGTAACCTCTTTTTTTACTAAACCTTTTGTTATTCTCAATTCTTGTTTTATTTGTTTATTTTGGTTTTTTAGTGATTTACTTTCTTCTGAACTATCATATTCTAAGTGACCTACAGCATTCGCTATAGTAATCATTAAAGGTATAGATATAAATAGGTTAAACAATGATCGCTTTAAAACATAATTTCTTATTTCTTGGGTGTATTCGCCCATACTATTTTCTAAATCAATTTTTTCATCCATTTTAACTACAATTAGTTAGAAAATGAAAATCGTTTAAATACTGATGTGTGGATTTTCCCACACCATTAGAAAAATTTATATACACAAAGAAATATTAATTATTATGATGGAAATTGAAAAAAAGTTAGAATCTCTTGGATTGACAAAGACAGAATCAAAATTATATCTTGCACTACTACAAATTGGATTAGCTACGGCTGTTCAATTAGCTAAGGAAACTAGTATTCATCGTAGAACTATTTATGACAACCTTGCAATTCTTATTAAAAAAGGTTTAGTTAGCTATAAACTAAAGAACAATATTAAATATTTTGAAGCAATTAATCCTAATACATTTGAAGGATTTTTAGAAGAAAAAAAGAATACTTTAAACGAAATCTTACCAACTTTAATAAATCTCTTTGAAAATAAACAACAAACACCACAAATTACAATTATTGAAGGTATTGAAGGCGGAAAATCAATAATTGAAGAAGCGGCTAAAACTAAAAAACAAGTTTATTGGATGGGCGGAGGATTATTCTTCTTTGATGCCTTAAAATTTTCAAAAGAATTTATTGAGAAACAAATGACTTTAATGAATATAAAAATCATCCAAGCAAGAACTCCCGATATTGAGAAAAAACTGAAGAACTTCAAAAAAGAAAATATCAAATTAGTTTCTAAAAAATATGTTTCAAGAATAGGATATACTGTGTATGAAAACACAGTTGCATTAGGATTGATTCAAGAAAAAGGTATAATTACCATAAAAATTGTGAGTGAAGAATTTGCAAAAGGATTTAAGAACTATTTCGAAATGATCTGGAATTCAAAAGAAAAATAAAAGAACTCCAGTCTTTCAGACATCAGTGTTCAGTTTTGTGGTTGTAAGAGTTTAGTTACTTCTGCGAGAATTTCAGCTGGTGATTGTGTGCTATTTAGTTTAAGGCGTGCACTTGCAGCACCTTCTATTCCTTTTGTGAAATGTTGTGATTGTAAACGTTGTATCACAAGAGGCGTGTTAAACTCTTTGGCAAGATCTAAGTATCGCTCAAACATAGAGAGACGCATATGAGGAGTTATTTCTTCATAATTTCCAGTTTCTAAATATTGCGTGATTTCTTTGAATAGCATTGGATTGCCGGAACTTGCTCGCCCAACAGAAATGTAATCGGTAGTTTGTAGCCGAAGCTTTGCTAGTTCGGGAGTTGAAATATCTCCGTTACCAACAACAGGAATAGAAACAGCATCTTTTACTTCTTTTATAGCATCCCAATTAGCAGTACCGCCATACTTTTGAACTTGCGTTCTGCCATGAACAGTAATCATACTTGCTCCATTATCTTCGCACGACTTTGCAAGCGCAACAGCTAAGTTTTGATTTGGATCGGAAAGACCAACGCGCATTTTAGCAGTAATTGGAACGTTAGTTGCTTGCTCCATTTTTCGAACAATTTCACCAGCACGTTTTGGATTGGATAATAGTGCGCTACCCGCACCTAGTTTGCACACTTTTTCAACAGGACAGCCCATATTGATATCAATCATATCGCAGAAAGGCGCAACAAGCTCAGCAGCTTTAGCCATGATGTCTGGTTCGCCACCGAATAATTGAATAGCAAAATTATCTTCTTTACTTGCACGAGCAATCATCTCTTTCGTTTTTTCATTATTCTGAAGAAGCCCTTTAGCGCTTACTAACTCAGTTACTGTCATGCCAGCACCATTTTGTGCACAAACTGCTCGAAAAGCAGGATCAGTGATGCCTGCCATTGGCGCAAGAAATACTTTGCTCTTAAAGTTCATAATCTAACATTAATGGTTGTTATTTAAAAACGTTATGAGAAGGAGAGAAAAGCCGGAAAGAAAAGGGGAAATGGTTGGTTTTTCCATTCTTTCCGGCTAGGGTCAGTGTGAATATAAACAGTTCCCTAGGTTTTGCTTGCTAGGGTTCTGTATTGGTTGGTGTATGTGTGAAAACTATTTATTGTTACTAGTCGTAAGTCTCTAAAAAGGCCGCGTCATACATAGAGATGGTGTCTTCTTCTAACATTTCTTCACGAATACCTCGTAAGATATCGTCTTTAATTGGTTCTTTGTACTCCCAAACGTTATTTATTCTCATTGTATTTCACCCCAAATACTTATACAATCTATAAAGGGGTAATTGTTTATAAACGATAGTAAGGAAACATAGTAACCTTTCCTCTAGAGTATCTGTCCGTAAAGCTTAAAAGAGGTACTCCATTCTAGTAGTTCTAGCATGCAAATAATTACTTGTTCAACGCCACTTTGGTTTGGTATTTCTGAGATTATTATACAGTTAATTTTTGCTTTAGTAACATTTTTTGTTGCTTTCTTTGCATATAAAGTCTACAAGATTTCTCGGCAAAAACCATCTCTTCTTTTTGGACTTGGTTTTATCGCGGTGAGTTTTGCATATTTTATTGCAGCAATTTTTAATTATCTTCTTTTAATGGGTGTTCGAACAATACATATCTTACCTAATGCAGGAATAATTGCTCATCATATGATGCAATTAAGCGTGCTTGTAGTTGCTTTACACATGCTTTCTATGATTTCAGGTTTGGCTCTTTTAGCATATGTAACATTAAAAGAAAGAGGTGTAAAAGTATTCCTGTTGATTTTATCAACTAGTCTTGTGGGTTTGGTTATGAGTGCGAGTTTAGGAGTAACATTTTACGTTATAACAAGTATTTTCTTATTGTTTATCACAGCACAATATTTTCAACGTCACGCTCGCAAGCCAACAACAAGTACCCTGATGATATTCTTAGGTTTTGGAATGCTCTTTTTAGGAAACATCCAATTAGCATTCGCAACAAATTTGAGTTTACTTTACATCTCAGGACACTTCATTAGTTTATTTGGCTACTTGCTTCTCTTGGCAAGTCTCTTGCGGGTTACACAACGATGAGTAAAAAACGCGGACGATTACAAATAATTCATGACATTCTTAATGCTATTAAATTAAAAGGTGGCACTATAAAACCAACACACTTATTGTATAAATCAAATCTTTCGCATCAAATGATGAACGATTATCTTAAGGAGCTCATGGGAAAAGATTTCGTCACGGAACATATTGCTCCAAAAAATAATGCTAAAACTTATTCTTTAACAAAAAAAGGTTATGATTATCTTGCAGAATATAGAACAGTAATAAAGTTCGTAGAAAGTTTTGGTCTAGAGGAAGACTAGATATAGTAATAAGGGGATTTAGTTGGAATTAGATAAACAGCGAGCAATAGAAGCACTTATTACTCCCTTTAAAGAAAAAGGTCAAGAATTTATTCAAACATTCTCTCGTTTTGCATACCAAAAAGATTTATTGAATCCGATAAAGGATATTGAAACGCAAGAACGATTAGCTTTACTTTCTTTTATGACCGTACTCTTTGACTCACAAAAAGAATCGAAGGTACATTATAAGGAAGTTTTGGAACTTTACAAAAAAGATTCTAATTTTTTTACGTTGGATAATGTTCTTGCAATGAGTGAAGCTGAAGCCGCTTATTTTGCTAGGAAAAGTATGCGCTCAATGGCCAAGAAAGGAAATTATTTGCAAACATCCTATCAACACCTGAAAAATGTTTATGATGGTTCTATGTTAAATGTTTTAGACAACGATATAATTGTGACTCAGAAACGTCTAACGGAATTTAAAGGAATAGATGTTGCTCTTTCCGGACTCTATGTGCATACTGTTCGAGATCATAACATATTCGCTTTTTCTAATGAAGATGAGTTTTGTCCAAAAGTGGACTTTCACGATTACAACATTGGACGCGCTCTAGGAATAATAAAAGACGCAAACCCAAAGAAAGGCGGAGCAGAAAAAACAGCATTTAGTTATTTTCTTAAAGACCTCGCAAAAGAAGAAGGAGTAAGTATTTTTGAACTGGACGCGTTCATGTGGGCAGCAAGTCAACTTTGCGTGACTAGAAATGAAGCGATTTGTAATGATTATTGTCCCCTTTCAAAACAACATAATTCTCTCCGAGCTTATTCTTTAAAGAACGATTATAGCGCGCGAAGCACGAAAGCAAAACTCCAGAAGAAAATAGAAGCTGCAAAGAAGTTGCAAGGGAAATTAGGGTTCTAGATTAAATTTGAGAAAAGTATAGCGGGAAGAGGATTTGAACCTCCGACCTCGGGGTTATGAGCCCCGCGAGCACTCCTGGCTGCTCCATCCCGCTATGAGAATGTGGTTAGTAGGTTTGAAGAACCAGAGACCATTTATAAATATAGCGGGATAGACTGCTTGTTAAGCCAGATAATAAAAATAAAAAGAAAAAAAGAAATTCTTAGTTTAGGTGTTCATTTTACCTTTGGGTCGAACTACAACACCATACTTACTTGTATCGTAGTCAAAGTGCAGTAAGAATTGTCGTACTGTATTCCAATCGGGCTTGGTTGAAAGGAGCCACTTGAAAATGTGCTCTGTATAACAAAATGCACAAATATGCATTGGCTTGCGATCGACAATACAATAATCAGTTGTGAAATTATTCACACTGAGTAGTTCATCAGACGCTTTTCGAAAACTATCCAGTTTGTCTGGACTTGTTTCGTTAATCCATGCTTCTATTTGTTCCTCTAGTCTTTCAGGACCTAAAGGTGTTGTTATTTGCTCTTCACAGAGTACACATGCTCCCATTTTAATACACCTCACGTATTTTCGCCTGGGTGCTGCGAAACAACAAAATGGCGGCATAAGTGGTGGCCAGGTAATCGGCGTTCAGCTTATACTATTGCCTATCTCTTGGGATTGCAACTTTAAGAAGTAATTTGGTTTTCTTGTCCGTCGCAATTCCAAGCACTTTTGCTTGTTTTACAACATCCAAGGATATTTCTTGATGGATGTAGTATTCACTAGATCAAACACGAAATTACAGTGCCGAACTATATTTGTGATACTCATCAAGCTGAACTGCGTTCTGTGTTCTATATAAGTCTTTCCAAAGTGCTAATAAACGCTATCTTAGTATACATTTTTCCTCAAAAAACGAAATCTTTATAAAGTAAAATGACCCTGATATGCTCATATAGTCTTTATTTAGCTATAAAAAATGAGGTGTATTATAATGATGAGAAAACGAGCACAAGCCGCTATGGAGTTCTTGATGACCTATGGTTGGGCAATTCTAGTTGTACTTTTAGCAATTGGAGCATTAGCATACTTCGGTGTATTAAGTCCATAAAACTTACTACCTGAACGAACAACTTTTGCAGCACCTATTGCAAATTTAGATAATGCAGTAATTGATATGGCAACAAATTCTCTTGAAGTTGCTTTAATTAACAACAAAGGAGTATCTATTGTCTTTCCTGATGCATCCGCTTCGTCTTTAACTCCAGATTCAGCAGCAATTGCTTGTGGAAACACAACTTTATCTGCAACCGTTGATGGCTCAGCAATCACTTTTGGAGCTCCAGGAACTGGAACTGCAATTCCAAACGGAGGAAAATTTCTTCTAACATGGACGTGTGATGACGCAGCTGCAACAGGATCTGCTGTTGGTGATAAGTTTAAAGCAACATTAAGTTTTGACTACACAAACGTTGAAACAACGCAAACTATCGGCCACACAGGAAGTGCAGACGGTAAATACACTTAGGTGTATATTTTTTTCTTTTTTCTTTCGCTGTGAAGCGTGCCAACAACTTTGTTGTTGAGCATTTTTCTTTTTTTATTCTACTCCTTCTTGTTTTAACTCTTAGATAAAGACACTACCTTTAAATATGGTAAGAATGCCTATTAGCTCTATGAGAAGGGTGAGAAAAGGCCAAGTTGCTATGGAGTATCTTATAATTTTCTCAGTTGCTTTTTTTATGACCTTACCACTTATCATTATTTTTGCAAATCAAACACAGAACTTACAATCAGATATTGCAAATGCTCAAATTGATAAAGCGGCAACACTCATACTTGATGCTGCAGAAGAAGTTTATTTTATGGGGCAACCTGCACAAAAAACAATTCGTGTAACGTTTCCATCAAGAGTGCAAAGCGCCACAGTTCTAAATAGGGCACTCCTGTTTAACGTGACTGGAAATGATTTTACATATGAATATTTCAAAGAAACAAACATTAATCTTTCGGGTTCTTTACAATCATTTGAAGGACCTCATGTTATTGTTGTAAAAGCACAAGCAAATAACGTACTTATAACTGACACATAAAAATGAAGCGAGCACAAGTTTCTATAGAGTTTATTCTTTTGGGGGTGATGGGTTTTTTCTTCCTCTTTGTAGTTATAGGAGCAATAATGGTATTCTCAGCAGATAAAACAAAACAAAACACGTTTGATGAATTAACTGATTTAGGAAAAAGTCTACAACAAGAATTTCTTTTGGCATCGAAAGTACAAAATGGCTATCAGAGAGAATTTAGTATACCTGAAACAATAAATAATTTAGATTACTCAATTGTAATAGGAAATAGTAGCAGTAGTAATGGATATATGAGCCTTATTTTTTCTAACCAAGAAATATTTTATATCATTCCTGTAGTTAATGGCACCATGCAAAAAGGATTAAATGTTCTGACCAAACAAAATAACACGTTACAACTCAACTAAGGAAACCACAATGAAAAAAGGACAAATGTTTACCGTCGATTTTATTCTTGGCCTAGTTGGTTTTACCTTCCTTTTACTCTTAGCAATAAAGATATTTATTAGTATTGTTCCGATGGGCGCTTATCCTGATTTATACAGAAACAACATTTACATTTCAGATCAGCTTGTGAATGAAGGATTTCCTGAAAATTGGAACGAGACAATGGTTATCATTCCAGGACTAACAGATGATTATAAACTTAATCTGACAAAAATAATTGCTCATGACGCGATTAATTATAATCATACCAAAACATTATATCATACATCAACAGAATATATTTTCTTTTTTAGAAATAACACTGATGTTATTAACATATCTTCCTGTTTACATGGTTATCCCTTAGCATATAATACTACAACATGTGAACCAGATTTATCTAGTATGTCTTATACGGATTTAGTTACTACAACAAGACTTGTAGCATACAACTCTTCATTATTACAATTAATTGTTTATTCATGGTATTAATATGAAAAAAGGAATGTATTATTCAATGGATGCGCTCTTGGCAGGACTTTTAATAGTAGGTGTTGCAGTAACCTTGCTTTCACTCTCATACTACGAGCCATCCATGGATGATAAAACGTTTATTACTCAAGATCTCTTAAATGTTCTTAGTGCAATAACTGTTGGAGAAATTAACCATCCTTTTGTTGTAAACGAAACGTTAAATGGAAATATAACTGACATTAATAATACGGTACTTGAGCAAATTGGAGAATATTGGGCATTAAATGAAACTGCGAAGGCAAATTTCTTATTTGAAATTGTAGTTAATGATTCTATGCCTCCACATCTTAATGTGCTTTTTTCAATTGAAGGCGATGAATTATTCTTACAGAATAGCTCAGATATAAACAATTTAGTAATAAGTAGAAGAATGATATCTGGGATTGCTAAAGGTGCGCCAATTACTGGTTCTAGTTCTTCAGCTAACTTAAAAAAAGTTAGAAATAAAAAAACAAATGCTTATGCTTATTTTGGAGGATTTTATGGTCAAGGCAATGTAAGTGTGCAGTTACAATTTCCAACAGATTTTCAAGTATCTCGATTGCTCGCTTCAGAATTAAAAATAGAAACCCCTGGAACTTTTGATTTGTATATTAACGATATTGCTTGTGGTGGTTCTCGAACAGGCTCTACTGGAGAAATAAGTTTATGGAATGTCATGGCCTGTAATGGTTCTTTTCAAGCAGGAGAAAATGATATAAAATTAGTTTTCACAACGCAGCTTAATGTGTCTTACGTTTCTGGTGGATTTCTTAGAGTTGTGTATACAACAGATACTGTTCAAGATCCTGCAGTTGTAGGGTACAAAAGATATTATCTTCCAGAAATTTCTGGTTTTATCAACATGTATGATGCTTTTAGCGCGCAAGGTCTTATTCGAAACTGGACCATGAATTTAACACTTTACAATGAGTATGATACGTTTGTAACGGTTGCAAACGAAACTATTTTTATTGCGCCAGGACAAAACACTACACAAAACTTAATTTATTCTAGAGTTAATCAAACACTACCTCCGACAGAAATTCCTTTACGTATAGGAACAACTAATCTTTCAAATATTACTATTGCAACCGCAGGCAAGCCTTCAGATTCCTTTTTAGTAACTGATGTTTCAGGAAGTATGAGTGATTGTGGACGATATTATACGCAGGACGTAGAATATTGTAGTTATGAATATTTTTGGTGGATTTGGTGGATAGGCAGAGAATGTCCTCTTACCACAACGTGCGTTTCTAATGAATGCGGAGGAACATCAACAACTCAAAATCATCTCATTTACAATAAAACTGTTTCAACTTGTAATGCAACGTTACTTGACATTGCAAAAGAAGCAGACCATTTATTTGTAGATATTATTCTAAATGATTCATCACTTCATGAAATAGGGTTGGTTGACTTTTCTACTAGTGCAAATACGCCAACTGGACTTACTAATGTACAAGGTGTACTTGATGCAGAAATAGATACATATGTAGATGGAGGTTGGACTTGTACTTGTTGCGGAATTAATCAGGCAAGAGATTTAATTAATGTATCAACGGATAATAAATTCATAGTTGTATTAAGTGATGGGGAGCCGACTGCTTATTGTGGTGGTGGTATTCATGATTATACTGGCTCAACAGGAGATAATACTCGTTCACAAAATGATGCAATTGCAGCAGCACAACAAGCTTGCGCAGACAATATTACTGTTTATGCAATTGGCTTTGGAGAAAGTATGAGTGCTACAGGACATTCGGTTATGCAACAAATTGCCTGCAATAGTTCGCTCTATTATAATGCAACAAATGTCTCTGCTTTAGCTCAAATTTATGAAAATATTTCCAATCAGATTTTGGTTGCAGCAAATTATTCTTCCCAAACATTAAGTATTGTTGGAAATTATTCTGTAGCTCATTTGTATAATGGTTCTTATGTTGATTTATATTTTGAGCCACTTGTTCTAACAAGTAATCAAGGAAAAATATCTTTAACATTTGAATCTGATCAATTTGGTGGTTGTAGTGCAACTGTCCCCATTCCTGGGGGAATAGATATACTTGATGCGTATGTAACTTCATTTTCTTCGAAACATTGGACAAAACTTGTAACGGCAAACGGTGTTGTTGTTTTTAATCTTAGTGATTATGGTTCTGATTATATACTGCTAGGAGATCCCTTTCTTATTCAAATACCTACCACTACACTTATTCCAGGAGCAAATAATTCGATTGTTTTGCAAGTTGGTGATTCTCCAACAAATGATTCTGTTTGTTCACTAAATAATACTCTTATTTATACAATCCTTATCAATGCATCAACTCCTCGTAGTGAAACCTTTGAGATTGCCGATGGTTGTAATTGGACTATTGAATCAGAGACTGATCTTACTTCACAATTATTAATTCCTATAGATTATACAGGTAGCAATCAGTGTAATTATACAAGTACTAGTGTTGTGTACAATGCCTATGATGCATATGATTCCGCAACTTATCATTTACTGGTTCAATTAGATCCTGATAATAACGGAAAAGTATTGGTGGATTTAACTGAAGCCGATTTAGAAATTACTATTACGCTTGTTAGTGGCGTTCCTTATCTTTGGGGACCAACAACAGTAAGTATGAGGGCATGGACGTAAGAATGAGAAAATTAAATAGAAAAGGATTTACTTATTTAATCACAGTTAGTATTCTTGCCGTTATTATTATTTTTGTGTTCCTTTCCTCTAGCAGATATACATTCCAAGATAAACAAGAAGTTTATGCTAATCGTGTAATTTTGATGGATGACTTCATTACTGATTTTAATGAAGATATTCATCGAGCAACATATATTTCTTCATTTAGATCATTACTTGCATTAGAAGGATATATTGCAACACCTCCAAGCATATTTTTTAACGATACTGAAGAAGCGTTTAAAGAAGCTTTTTTTAATGGAACTATCGATGGAACTTTTGCCCCTCTTCTTAATGATTCTAGTTTCTCTGATTATTTGCTTAAAATAAATGATATAGCATCCCAAATTGGTTTAGCATCAAACATTGCCGTTCTTAATATTGAATTAAATCAATCAACACCTTGGACTATAGATGTAGTTGTTTATACAGAAGTAAACGTAACCGACCTTAAAGGTGTTGCTTCATGGTATTTTACTCAAGCATATGTAACAGAAGTTCCAATTTATGACCTGCGAGATCCGCTGTATATTGTTTTTACAGGATTTTCGAATGCAGTTGCAAAGTTTGATGAACCGTTCTTAGTTAATACATCCAATAATGATACTACTAATTTACTTCGCTTTTTGAATGGTTCAGACTATTCAGCACATCCTGGTTCTTATTACATACCAAATCCAAATGCGCCTTCATTTTTACAACGTTTTGAAAACAATCTATCTGCACATCCGCAAGGAATTGAAAGTATTGTTAATGTTGGTGTGTTGTCTGCACAAGGTATTGATGTGTATAATGATAGAATTAAAACAGA
The DNA here is from genome assembly GCA_964611285.1 of uncultured Methanosarcinales archaeon. Taxonomy (GTDB): domain Archaea; phylum Nanobdellota; class Nanobdellia; order Woesearchaeales; family SKGA01; genus SKGA01. Next base: position 5,569 of record CAZSZY010000006.1, on the reverse strand, counting down.
TTATATTTATTTTAATGATCTAGCTGGTGGAAAACTTTGTGAAGTTGATGGAGTCCCAGAATCATATTATTTTGTCATTCCAAAAAACAGCGCAGCATTTTACGAAGTTGATGGTCTAACTTATAATAATGCAACTTGTCCATAAAAACAGTTATTCTTAAACTGGTTATCTGAATTCTGTTTTAGGATGTTTTTGTTGATGGAACAGAGTATAATTGTTCTTTTTTCTTTTTAGAGTGGTTACACAACTTTTTTAACTATCCTTTTTATATTAGGCATTGTATGAAGAACATTACTACGGGTATTGATAGACTTGTCCAGTTAATTCACGATAATGAAAAAATTACTTCTGAAAAAGCAGCAAAAGAGCTAGGAATAGCCAAAGATGTTGTAGAAGATTGGATAGAGCTTTTAGAACAAGAAAAAGTAGTATCTGTGACCTACAAATTCAACAAAATGACTGTTGAAGAGCGAAAAATTGATGAAGAAACGTTCAAGTTTCAGCAAAACAAGCACATTCTGAGAAAGATGCTTTCAAACGTAAAATTGACGCAACTATAAATGCAATAGATAGCGAGACCTCTGGATTTGAAGAAGTACGAAGAGAATTTGTTAATATTCAAGGAAGAATAAAAGATGAACTTGAAACCGTTCGAAAAGAAATGAAAGAACTTGAACATTACGATGAATTAAAACAAAACTTGGATAAGGAAATTGAAGAGCAACAAAAAGTCTACAAACAATTTATTCAAGAATATGATAACCAATTAGATGACTTTGACAAAGCATATGAACAATCACTTAGTGACCTAAAAAAAGAAGAGCAAAACTTAGACGCATTTGAAGCAAAAGTGGCTGAACTTCGAAATGGCAAAGCTGATGTAGAAAAAGTAATCAAAGATGCTTTAGAACAACTCAAAATTGTTTCAGCAGAATTTGTATCTCAAGCAAAGAATATTCAGAGTACTGAAAATAATATTAAGAAAATCAAAAAAGACATTATTTCTATTACGGGTAATGTTGAAGATAACAAGAAAGAAAATATCCAAAAATTAGCTAAACTTGTGGGTTCTAAACGAGAAGAAATAGAAACACAACAAGACACTTTATTAAAAAGTGCCAAACTAAAAGTGCAAGAAGTTCAAAATTATGCAGCCATGGGGAAAAAAATCTATGATGGTTTTGAGAATCTTTTCTCCAAGAAAATTAAAACAGGCGATTTAATCACTGAAATTGAAACAGAAAAAGATAGTCTGAAAAAAGAACTAGAAGTATTAAAGAGAAAAGTCGAAGTATTTAGTGTCCTAGCTAAGCATCCAGCAGTAGCTGATAAATTAGGGGATATAGAAAAAACTCTTGCTGCATATGAAAAAAGAAAAGATTCGCTTTCAGCAAAAATAAATAATCTTATCGGTTTTATTCGGGGAAATTAGTTTTTTTAAGTAAAAAAGAGGGTGACGTGTATTGGCAACTACTAAGAAGAAATCAACAAAGAAATCATCAACTAGATCTAAAGCTAAACCTGTAAAGAAAACTAGTAAACCAAAAAAAACAGTAGCTACAACTTCTAAAGGGAAAACAAAATCCGCTGAGAAACCAACAACACCTTCTAAGAAAAGTGAAGCTGCAGTATTCGCATCCTTTGCGAAGTCAGAAACTTCATCTAAAGAAAAACCTAAAAAAAAGAGTTTCTTGAGTAAAGTACTTTCAAATAAAAAAGCCGAACAAGAAGCTTTACCCCCAAGAGCAGAGCAAGCAATGGTGAAGCCATTTGATGTAAAACCAGAAAAACCCGATAGTAAAGCAATGGTTTTAGGGACTGCGCCTTCTACAAGTTCATCTGAAGAAACAGATGAAGAACCTCACGCAGAACAAGTAGCTCATCTCATAGATGAATACACATACACTTCTGGCCAGATACCTATACGAATTACGATAAAAAAAGATAGACGAGAATATGTTCCTATTTACGACTTAGAAATTTCTTCAATAACACCAACAACAAAACTTATTCTTGAAAAAATTCGTCAAGAACTTATTAAAAAAGTAAGCTTGGGAATAGCAGATATTAGTGATAATAAAAAAACAGGTCAGGTAGAAGAAAAATTCGAAGAACTCATTAAAATTCTCATTGAGAAATATTTACCTGACAGTGATATGGAAACAACACATTTCTTAACATCCTACTTGAAAATTAAAAGTCTTGGTTTAGGAAATCTAGAATTAATTATGAGTGATGATAACTTAGAAGAGATTGTTATTAATCAAGCATCAGAACCGATATGGATTTATCATAAAACGCATGGTTGGCTAAAAACAACAACGTATCTAAAAGATGAAAATCAAATTAGACATTACGCAAGTATCATTGGTCGAAAAGTAGGAAGACAAATTACAGTACTTACGCCTCTTCTTGATGCTCACTTAGACGCAGGAGACCGAGTAAATGCTACACTTAGTCCGGTAAGTACAGAAGGTAACACTATTACTATTCGAAAGTTTAGTCGAGATCCATGGACTATTACAAAATTTATGCGCGTAGGAACTATTAGTGCAGAAGCAGCAGCAATTATTTGGTCTGCTATACAATACGAAATGAGTGCTATTATTGCAGGAGGAACAGCTTCAGGAAAAACATCCGCACTAAATGTATTTGCAAGTTTCTTTCCACCAAATCAACGTATAATAAGTATTGAAGATACTCGAGAAATACGGCTCCCAAAATTTTTACACTGGGTTCCATTAAACACCATGCTTCCAAATGCTGAAGGGCGAGGAGAAATTAGCATGGGTAACCTCTTAGTAAATTCTCTACGTATGAGACCAGACAGAATTTTAGTAGGTGAAGTAAGACGAAAGCAAGAAACAGAAACACTCTTTGAAGCAATTCACACAGGTCACTCAGTATATGCAACATTTCACGCAAACAACGCACGAGAAGCAATAGACCGTTTAACAAACCCTCCATTAGATGTTCCAAAAATAATGATTTCAGCAATTTCACTAATTATTGTTCAATTTAGAAACCGTCGAACGGGTAAACGAAGAACATTTCAAATCGCAGAGATACTGCCAAATGGAGAACCAAACGTAATTATGCAGTATAATCCAAAAAAGGATAAATTAATGAGCTCCACAAAAAATGCAACAGAAGCATATATGAAAGACTCCAGTAAATCATCGCACTTCTTTGAAACCATAAAGAACTTTACAGGAATGACCTCAAAAGAAATTCGAAACGACTTAGCAGAAAAAGTGAAAATCCTCAATTATTTACTTAAGCATAACATAGATACAGTTGATAGTGTAGGTCGGGTAATGGCAGAATATTATACTGACAAACCAAGTTTAATGAAATACGTTAATACAAATAAAGAATTTCCCTACAAATAAAGAATGAACCATGAAATTTTACAAACGAATCGCAAAAAGTATTCCAGGATTACAAGCCAGACTTCATCAGGCAGCAATCTATGAAACGCCCGAATTCTACGTAAAAAAAATTGCTATGACTTCATTTATGCTTTCAGCAGCATTTGCATTTGTTATTTTTGCTTTCTTTCCAAGATTATATGTTTTACTTTTAGTCACAGCAATTCTGACACCTTTAGTTTTCATGTACATGCTTAAGTATGTAGATGTAAAAATAGACCAACTGCAGAAAAAAATAGATCAAGAGATAGTTTTTGCAGGACGATTTCTTATTATTGAACTTCACTCAGGAGTTCCAATCCACAAAGCGTTTGAGAATATAGAACAAAATTATGAAATTGTAGGATCTTTTTTTGGAGATATTGTCAATAAAGTATATTTAGGCACGAGCATTGAAGATGCTATAAATGAAGTACTTTTAAATTCTCCATCACCAACACTTCGGAGAATACTTTGGCAACTGCTTAATTCATTAAAAACAGGGTCAGATGTAGCGCCCGCGCTTGCATCAGTAATTGACCAAATAGTAAAAGAACAAGAAATAGCCGTAAAAGAATATGGGAAAAAACTCAATCCTTTAGCAATGTTCTATATGATGATAGCTGTAATTGTGCCGTCATTAGGAACCACTATGCTTGTTGTTCTGGCAACATTTATTGGACTAACGCTGAGTTTAACAGTGCTCTTGGCACTAGCAGGTTTTATTGGCTTTGTACAACTCATGTTTTTATCTATGATTAAATCATCACGACCACCAATTAGTATGCAATAAAATGGGCTTTAAAGAAACGCTGCAAAAGATAAAAGATGATTACAATAGTGTTAAAGCTAAAAAAAAGAATTCCTCTAAAAAAAAAGATGCGCCCACTTCTCTTCGCGAAGCATTTAATCAAACAACCACAAAAAAAGTTTCCAGCAGATTTGATAACAAGAAAAAAATAAAACGTCGACGAATGTCAAAACTACTTCATGAGTTCTTAGAACGAGCTGGTCACGATGAAACTCCAAAAGAATTTAACAATAAAGTATTAATAGCTGATGTTATTATTATGGGTGTTTTTTCTCTTTTAGTTATTATTTTCGCCATCATAAAAGGATCTGCCTTTGGAAACGTATTAATCATCATACTCCTTCTTTGGACCATAGTACTTCTAGGACTGTATCTTATTTCTTTGATGTTTATTTTTATTTATTTTGATATAAAGATTTATCAACGAACAAAACAAATAGAAGATGTACTGCCAGACTTCTTACAACTCGCATCAGCAAATATTAGCGCAGGAATGCCAATAGATCGAGCTTTATGGTTTGCAGTACGACCACGCTTTGGAGTGCTTGCTGTAGAAATGGAAGAAATAGCAAAAGCAACTATTACAGGCAGTGAACTAGAAGACTCACTTATTACATTTACCAAACGATATGATTCTCGAATACTAAAAGAATCAATGAACCTAATTATTGCAGGACTAAAAAGCGGTGGTGAAATCGCTGAACTACTAACTAAAATTAGTGAAAATATCCAAGCAACAAAAATTATGAAAAAAGAAATTAGTGCAAGCGTTATGACATACGTTATTTTTATTGCAATAGCATCTATTGTTGCAGCACCAGGTCTTTTTGCACTCAGTGCTCAGCTTCTTAACATTATTACAAGCATCGCATCATCTTTCGGAGGAGATGCAGCTGCAAGTGGGGCAGGAGGACTTTCCATGAGCTTCTCAGGAGATGCAATTAGCATGGGAGACTTTACCATATTTTCGATAGTTCTATTAATTATTACAGCATACTTTGCGTCAGCAATAGTTGCAACCATTCAATCAGGAAATAGTAAAGAGGGTCTGAAGAAATTCCCTATTTTTGTAGCAGTCTCACTTACCACGTTTTTTGTAGTAAAAGCGATTCTTGGCCTGCTTATGGGTGGCCTTTTTTGAAGCTTGTCGGCGGTCTGGTTATCTGCGAGTAACGGGGAAACCTTTAAATACTGAATTCTTGTCCTTCACCTTACTCAAAGGCCATATTTTGGACGTATCAGGCATTTTTTCATTTATTCTCCTGCCGAGGTCGCATAGCCTGGTATTGCGCTAGATTGCTAATCTAGTCCCTTTGGGATCGTGGGTTCAAATCCCACCCTCGGCGC
>CAZSZY010000005.1:39861-41490 GCA_964611285.1 uncultured Methanosarcinales archaeon | reverse complement strand
TCATTGTATCGACCTGAAAAGACAATTCCTGGTTCAGCACTTTTCCAAGCAGAACTAATAAGCTTGTGCCACATTTCTTTAGCACGTACGGTTCGAAGAGTAGTTGTCTTGTAACCTTTTGCTTTCCAACCAAGCAAGTCTCCATCCCATTCCTTATCGTAAAGTTTTTTTGTTTCTACATCTCCAATATTTGGGAACTCTAAAGGCCAATCAGTATCATCCTTAACTGCTTGCATAAACTCGTTTGAAATCAGCACAGAAATATTCGCATTATCAAGGAATCCAATTTGGTGTTTTGAATTAATAAACTCTTCAATGTCAGGATGCCAATCAGCAAGCATAAGCATTAAAGCTCCACGACGAGAACCACCTTGCTCAATAAGACCTGTTGCATTAGAGTATAAATTTCCCCAAGAAACAGAACCACTTGATTTGCCATTCACACCTTTGATGTAAGCATATCTCGGACGAAGCGTGCTCAGATTAATTCCTACGCCTCCACCTCGACTAAAAATTTCAACCATTTGAAAGAGCGTTTCTTTAATGATAGATTTTCTTGAATCTCCTGGTGAAGGTATTACATAACAATTGTAGAGAGTTAAGTTTGAAGTATATTTTCCGGTTTCATCAACATTAGCACCAGCCATTATACGTCCTGCTGGTTGAATATACCCATTCAATAACGCTTGTGTGAATTTCTTTTCATAAGATTCTTTGTCTTTTTCAACACTTGCAACAGCTCGACCTACACGTTCATAAGCATCATAAATACTTTCAATGGGCTTATCACACTTTGGCTTATCAACATCGAGAGGTTTGCTCTCTGTTGCATACACGCCAGTAATCATACGCACGGCCCAATTGGTACCTTTGTCGGCAACAATTATGCCCAAATCCTTCTTAGGATATTTAGGATGATCTTTTGATACAGCAACCACTAAGTCGCCAAGACCGATATTATCACGTAAATCTTTGATTGCATAGCGGTCCATAAAAATAATAAGGCCCATTTCTTTAAGGTACATTGAATTATTCAAAATGTCGGCTGCTTTGTCAGTCAGCTTTACACCATTGGATTTTAGCTTTGTTACCAGCTCTACATCAGTTGTATTTCTCTGTAAATTAGTTCCAGAATTTGTTCTCATTTCCATTCATTACACCAAGTTAAACACTATATGTAGTGTTTCCCCACATACTCACACACTACATCTAGCATTTGTTAATGTAATTCATTTAAATAAATAATGCAAATAAAATACAACTATCAGAACATAGATACTCTAAAAAATAGACCAAACACTAGTTGTTTTCGGAATCTTCAAAGGCAGAAAGCCGGGTCTGGCGTTTAACTGCTAACGCTTGATCTTCTCTGCAACCGTCCCTATACAATGTAATACCTTTGCAATGCAGCGCGTGTGCTTGTTGAATTATATCGGCCACATCCTCTCGCGTTGCTTTATTAGGAAGATTAATTGTTTTTGAAATAGAATTATCAACATATTCTTGAAACGTTGCCATAACTTTCAAATGTTCACCAGGACTAATATCCATAGCAGTTCGATAAATAGTTTTAAAATCATCATCCAACCAAGAAATATTTTTTACTGAATCGACGAATTGTAATTGAAT